>DATHGO010000369.1:0-5866 GCA_035317585.1 Gemmatimonadaceae bacterium
TCGGACCCGATCGACAAGATGATCAATGTCGACGGCGTGGGATTCCAGGTAATCGGAGTCTACCACTACACGGCGAGCCCGATGGGAACGCCGACGTCGGCGGGCGGGGGCGATCAGGCCAAGGCGATCGTGCCGTTCGAGTCGGCTCGCCGCAGCCTAAATCCGTGGATGCGCGGCGTGGACTTCATCGTCAAGCCTGAGCCCGGTGTGACGACGGAGGAGGCGACAGACGATGTCACGGCGCTGTTGCGGGCGCGGCGCGGGCTCAGATCGACCGCCAAGAACACCTTCGAGATCGTGACGCAGGACCGGCTGATGGGGATCTACAACCAGCTGTTCGGCACTTTCTTCGTTGTCGGGCTGGCGCTCTCTTCGGTCGGACTGCTGGTCGGGGGAGTGGGCGTGGTCGCGATCATGATGATCAGTGTAACCGAGCGCACTCGCGAGATCGGTGTGCGGAAAGCGCTGGGCGCGACCAAGAGCGCGATCCTCTGGCAATTCCTGGTCGAGGCCGCGACGCTGACCAGCATTGGCGCCGCGATCGGTCTGGTGCTTGGGGTTCTGGTGGCGCTCGGAATCAAGACTGCCTTTCCGGCCGTTCCGGCTTCGACGCCGGTCTCCGCAGTCATTGCCGCTTTGGCGACGAGCGCGTTCACGGGAATCCTCTTCGGGCTCCTCCCCGCTGCGCGCGCGGCAAGGCTCGATCCGGTAGAGGCGCTTCGCTACGAGTGACTGGCGCGGGACGCGGCAAGAGCGACTGCTAACTGAACGGGTGCCAGACGTCAGTGGCATAGGTGCCAGTCGGTAGTTCACTACGCCGGGACTTTTCTACCGCTGATCGAGCCACAAGCTGCCGGTACCCTGAACGCCACTGAGGCAAGTCCGGGCGTCGTGAACTGATGACTGGCAACTACGCTTCTCGCCTCTGGCACCCGTTCAGTTGCAGTTTGCCGCCCGTCCAGTTGCAGTTAACAAGTTCTTTGTAGCGCCCACGTCCCCCTTGGCCGAAATTAGGTCATGCGCTTTATCGACGTAGTAACGACCGCGCTCGAGCAGATCCGCGTCAACAAGCTGCGCTCCTTTTTCACGCTGCTCGGCATCATCGTATCCGTGGCGTTCCTCGTCGCCGTCGTCGCGATCATCTCCGGCATGAACGCCTATGTGAAGGAGAATCTCGCCAGTGCCCTGATCGGCGCGAACACTTTCCAGGTGAGAAGAACTCCAATCCGCATTGGACTCTTTGATGACGAAGAGTGGAAAAGGCTTCAGCGGCGTCCGCGCATTACGGAAGCGGACGCGGACGCAGTGATTGCGGCCGTCCCCGAAGCGGTCGCGGTGAGCCTGCAATCCGGCTGGCCCACACCGATCGCCGACATCGTCTGGCGCAACAAGACGCAGGGTGACGTCGTGATACTCGGTGTCACGGCTCCGTACCAGGTCGTCCAGGACTATGTGTTCGCGAGCGGGCGCCCCATAAGCGACATCGACGTGCACGATCGCAGAGCGGTGGCGGTGATTGGCGCAGATGTGGCCGAGAAGCTGTTTGAGAACGTAGATCCCGTCGGGCAGGACATCCGGATCGTCGGCCAGCGTTACACCGTCATCGGGACGATCGCGAAGAAGGGGAGGGTGCTGGGACAGTCGTTCGACGGATTTGTGCTGCTGCCGCTCCCGAACTTCGAGATGATTTATGGGCGTCGAAAAACGAACACGGTGTCGGTCAAGATGCCGACCGCGCTGCTCGTAGCGAGCGGGATGCAACGCGCCGACGAAGCGATGCGCATCGCGCACCGCCTGCGCCCGGCAGACGAGCCGGACTACTCGGTCGAGACCGCCGACGCGCTCGTGGAGTTCTGGAAGAACCTGACAAAGATCCTGTTTTCCGTTATACCGGCGATCGTGGCGATCGGAGTCGTCGTTGGCGGAATCGTCATCATGAACATCATGCTGATGTCCGTTACCGAGCGGACACGCGAGATCGGCGTCAGAAAAGCGCTCGGAGCGAAGCCGGGCGACATTCGCCGTCAGTTTCTGGTCGAGGCGATCGTGCTCGCCAGCATTGGTGGCCTTTGCGGCGTGGCGGCCGGCTGGGGACTCGCGGGCTTGGTGAGTTTCGCGTCGCCCCTTCCCGCGCGCGTGAGCCTCTGGTCGGTGACTCTCGCGCTCGCTCTGGGTGCCGGTGTCGGAGTACTGTTCGGCGTTTACCCGGCATCGCGCGCAGCGCAGCTCGATCCGATTGACGCACTGCGCGCCGAATGATCATCACCGATCGGATCCAGAGCAACGTCCAGATCGCGCTGGACACACTGCGCGCGAACAAGCTGCGCTCGTCGCTCACCATACTCGGCGTCGTGATTGGCGTGTCGACCGTGATGACGATGGCGGCGATCGTCCAGGGAATTCAGGGCCAGATCGTCCGCACCATCGAGATCGCCGGGCCGACGACCTTCTATGTCGTGAAGGTCTTCTCGCAGACTCCCGTGAATCCCGACCGCCTTCCGAAATGGATTCGCGTGCGACCCGATCTCGTCGAGGCCGAGGCCGAGCGCATCAGGCAACTCCCCGAGATCTCTTACGCTGCGATGTGGGCGCAATCGAATGGGCGCCTCTCCTATGAGGCGCAGCGCACCCAGAACATCCTCATCATGGGAGCTGACGACCGGTACCAGGAAATCCAGGGAGGTGAGCTGCTCGATGGACGGTGGTTCACTCCAGCGGAGCTGTCGTCCGGAGCGAGTGTCGCCGTACTCGACGAGGGGGCCGCGAAGAAGTTGTTCGGTCGCGAGTCGGTCCTCGACAAACAGATCCACATCAGCGGCAGGCCGGCGCGCGTAATCGGCCTGTACGCGCAGCCCGGGAACATCTTCTCTCCGCCGGGACAGGACATCGGCGCGATCGTGCCGTACGCAATGCTCGACCACCAGTTCACGATCGATAAGACGAACGCGCTCTACATTCCGGTCAAGCCGAAGAAAGGCGTGAAGACGGCCGACGCGCAGGAGGCCGTGACGATCGCGCTGCGCGAGATGCGCAGGCTGCACCCCGCGGACAAGAACAATTTCGACCTCATTACGCAGGACCAGATTCTCGACACGTTCAACAAGATCACGGGCGTGTTCTTCCTCGTGATGATCGTGTTGTCGAGCGTCGGCCTACTCGTCGGCGGCATCGGAGTGATGGCGATCATGATGGTGTCGGTGACCAGCAGAACGCGCGAGATCGGCATCAGGAAGGCGCTTGGAGCGACGAGACGGGAGATACTGTTTCAGTTCCTCGTTGAGGCTGCGACGCTAACGGGGTTTGGGGGCATACTCGGCATTCTCATCGGACTGACGTTCGGGCGATTGGCCACGCTGGCGATGAACATTGACGCGAGCGTTCCGATCGGACTTACGGTGATCGCCGTAATGGTCTCAGTGACCATCGGAATCGTGTTCGGCATGCTTCCGGCGCAGCGAGCGGCGAAGCTGGATCCGATCGACGCTTTACGGTACGAGTAGATTCTTCGCATGAAACAGGTCGACGTTCTCGCTATCGCCGCCCACCCCGACGACATCGAGCTCATTTGTGGCGGCACTCTTATCCGCGCCCACGCTCTCGGCAGGGTCACCGGTATCCTCGACCTCGCCGCCGGCGAGTTGGCCAGCCGCGGAACGCCGGAGCTGCGCGCGAAGGAGGCGGCGAAAGCGGCAAAAGTGATGGGCGTCGCCGTGCGCGAGAATCTTGGATTTCCTGATGGCGGAATCCAGAATACGCCCGAGACCCGCGCAAAGGTGGCCGTCGTAATCAGGCGTCTCCAGCCGAAGATCGTGATCACCCATTCGCTGCACGGACGACATCCGGACCATCCGATCGTCGCGCAGCTCGTCCGCGACGCCTGCTTCGTCGCCGGCCTGAAAAAAGTTGAGCCGAAAGTCGCGCCGCACCGCCCGCTCAAGGTCCTTCACGCTCTCTCATTCCGCGAGGACAATCAGAAGCCGACCTTTGTCGTCGACATCACCGAGGCCTTCGAGAAGAAGCTCGAGGCGATCGCGTGCTACGAGTCGCAGTTCGTTGAGACGGTTCAGGCGGGCGAGGTTTATCCGAACGGGGAGCCGCTTCACGAACTGATTCGCCACCACGCCGCGCATTACGGGTCGCTCATTCGGTGCCGCTACGGCGAGCCTTTCTACACCACGGAGACGATGCGCGTGGACGATGTGACGTCGCTCGAGGTCTCGACATTTTGACCGGGAAAGGACGCAAGCCCACTTCGGTCCCGGCTCCAAAGAATACCGAGGGCGAACTCACATACTCGTCCTATCTCGCCCTCGATGAGCTGCTCCAGCTGCAGCGCCCCCGCTCCAAGCCCGAGCACCCCGACGAGCTGCTTTTCATCATCGTCCACCAGGCGAGCGAGCTCTGGTTCAAACTGATTATTCACGAGCTCGACGGACTCATCGCGCTCATCGAAGGGCGCGATACGCTGGGCGCCCTTACCTCGGTGCGGAGAGTGAACGCCCTCGTCCATATCGTTACCGGACAGCTTGCCGCGCTGGAGACCCTTCCTCCGCAGCGCTTCGCGCAATTTCGCGGCTACCTTGGCACGTCAAGCGGCTCGCAAAGCGTGCAGTTCCGCGCGATCGAGGCGATGTCCGGGATGCGCGACGCGCATTTTCTCCAGGTCCTGAAGCAGCACGGCGAGATCGCGCCGCTGGTCAAGCAGGCGCTCGCCAAGCCCACGCTGCAGCAGTTGTTCGACGACCTGCTCGACGCGGAGGGCGTGACGCTCGAGGAGGTCTACGCCGAGCAGAACCAGAGGCCGCTTCAGATGTTGGCAGAGGGGCTGTTGGAGTACGAGCAGGGGTTCGCCATGTGGCGATTCCTGCACGTTCAGCTGGTGGAGCGGATCATTGGCCCGTTGACCTCGGGCACGGGAGGCACTCTCGGCTCGAAATATCTTCAGCAGACGATCTCCCAGCGCTTTTTCCCAAAGCTGTGGGAAGTGAGGAGTAAGTTCTTCAAGGGTTAACCACGTGATAACGACGAATTCGTCTGCGCCGGAGGACTGAGACAGTCTCCCTCACGACTCATGCATCCTCCCTCACGCCTCGTGTGTCACTTAAATTCCACCCATGCCCACTGACCCGATTTATCTCGACCACGCCGCCACAACACCGGTGCGGGAAGAGGTCTTCGAGGCGATGAAGCCGTTCTACGGTCCTCGCTTCGGGAACCCTTCCAGCACGCACCGTTGGGGGCGCGAAGCGCGCGCCGCGCTGGACGAGGCCCGGGAACGAGTGGGCCGATGTCTAGGCGCGCGGCCGGACGAGATCTGCTTCACTTCGGGCGGTACTGAGGCCGACAACCTCGCCATTCTGGGTGCCTGGCGCGCTCTCAAGGCGAAAGGGCGGACCGCGGTCGTCACGACGCCAATCGAGCACAAGGCAATACTCGGCGCGGTGCATCAGGCGGCTCTCGAAGGCGCAGAGGAACGCTTCCTGGGTATGACGCCTGACGGCGTCATCGATGCCGCGTCTTTCCACGAGCTCGTCGACGACAAGGTCGCCGTTTGCACAATCATGTGGGTCAACAACGAAATCGGCTCGATCCAGCTCGTGCCCGAGCTTGCGGCCAAGGCGAAGCAGCGAGGCGCGCTCGTCCACACCGACGCTGTCCAGGCATTCGGCAAAGTCCGGATCGACGCGCAGACGCAGCAGTTCGACTTTCTCACCATCTCCGGTCACAAGTTCGGCGCACCCAAGGGAATTGGCGCGCTTTTCATCCGCCGCGGCACGCACATCGAGCCGCTGATGCACGGCGGAACGCAGGATCGAGGACGAAGACCGGGCACCGAGAATGTCGCCGCAGCGGTGGGCTTGGCGCG
>DATHGO010000370.1:0-3374 GCA_035317585.1 Gemmatimonadaceae bacterium
GGAGTGTCGGGGTTGAGCGTAACGCTGATGTCGCGAAGAGTTGGCTCGTTGCCGTTCACCAGGCCGACCTACGCGGACTTGCCGACGAGTTTCTTCGCGGTCTCGACCATACGGTCCACCGTGATGCCGAGGTGCGTGTAAATCGTCGCCGCTGGTGCCGACGCCCCGAACCGCTCGATTCCGAGAATTACTCCGTCGTCGCCAACCCAGCGGTACCATGACATGGGATGCGCGGCTTCTATCGCGATTCGCTTGATTCCCTTCGGCAGGACGCTGTTGCGGTATGTCTCGTCCTGTCGAGCAAACAGCTCGTGGCTGGGCATGCTCACCGCGCGCGCCCGAATACCATCGGCTTCGAGTTTCTTCTGCGCATCGAGCACGAGCGCGACCTCAGAACCACTGGACATCAGAACCACGTCCGGCGTACCCCCGGGCGCATCTGCCAATACGTAGGCTCCGCGTGCCAATCCACCCGCCGACGCGTACTTCGTTCTGTCGATGAATGACAGCTTCTGTCTCGTCAGCACGAGTGCGACGGGACCCTTCTTGTGCTTGAGCGCCGCTCGCCAGGCTTCCGCTGTTTCCGATGCATCGGCCGGTCTGATCAACGTCATGTCGGGAATCGCCCGCAATCCACTCAGCTGCTCGACTGGCTGGTGCGTTGGCCCGTCCTCGCCCAGGCCTATTGAGTCGTGCGTGTATACGTAGATGACATGACGCTTCATGATGCAGGCGAGCCTGACTGGAGGGCGCATGTAATCCGAGAAGATCAAAAAAGTCGCGCCATAGGGGATCATTGCGCCGGTGAGCGACATGCCGTTCATGATCGAGCCCATGCCGTGCTCGCGGATTCCGAAATGAAAATTGCGACCGGTGTAGTTCTCAGCAGAGAAGCTCGGCTCGCCCTTGATGATCGTGTTGGTCGAGCTTGCGAGATCAGCCGAGCCACCCAAAAGCTCGGGGATCTTTTTTGCAATGGCGTTGATCACGATACCTGAAGCAGCACGGCTGGCGATGTTGCCATCCTTGGCGGTGAAGACGGGAATTGTTTCCTCCCAACCGCTCGGAAGCTCCCCGCTCAAGCGCCGCTGCAGCTCCTTCTCCAATCCCGTGTTACCCGCTTTGTAGGCATCGTAGGTCTTCTTCCACTCGTCTTCGAACTTTGCCCGGCGTTTCCCTGCTTCGCGCCAGTACTGCAGCGCCTCTGGCGCGACGTAGAATGGCTCTTGCGAAGGGTACCCCAGCGCCTTCTTGGTGAGAGCGACTTCCTCCGGACCGAGAGCGGAGCCGTGTGCTTCGGCGGTGTCGTGCTTGTTTGGACTTCCGTAGCCGATGTGAGAGCGGACGACGATGAGAGAGGGCCTGGACGTCTCCGCTTTCGCGGCATCGATAGCGCGATTGAGCGCCGAGAGGTCGTTCACATCGGCGACGCGCTGCACGTGCCAGCCGTAGGCCGAGAAACGGGTCGCGGTGTCATCACTGAAGGTGAGGGCGGTGTCACCCTCGATGGTGATGTGATTGTCGTCGTAGAAGCCGATCAGCTTGCCGAGCTTGAGATGGCCGGCGAATGACGCCGCTTCGTGCGATACACCTTCCATCATGTCGCCATCGCTGGCGATGAAATACACGTTGTGGTCGATGATCTTCTGGTCGCGATTGAAAACGGCGCTGAGGTGCGCCTCCCCAACAGCCATTCCGACGGCGTTGCCAATTCCCTGTCCGAGCGGGCCGGTAGTCGTCTCGACTCCGGGTGTGTAGCCAAGCTCGGGATGTCCCGGCGTCTTGCTCTCCCATTGCCGGAACTGCTTCAGGTCATCGAGAGTGAGATCATAGCCCGTGAGATAGAGAACACTGTACAGCAACATCGACGCGTGGCCGGCGGACAGGACGAAGCGATCGCGATTGAGCCAGCCCGGATTCGCGGGATTGTAGCGCAGGTGCTTCGTCCAGAGAACGTAGGCAAGCGGCGCGAGCGCCATCGGCGTGCCGGGATGTCCCGAGTCCGCTTTCTGAACAGCATCCATCGCGAGAACTCTGATCGCGTTGATACAGAGATCTTCGAGTGACTGACCCGAGGAGGACGACGAGGAGGAAGGAGCTGACCGCGGAGCGGAGGGGGGGGCGGTATCGGTTGGCTCGGACATTGGAGAGCTATGTGCGGCAGAAATGAAGTGTATGCGGCGTGTCACGCGGGGCGGAATTCGTGTCTGGAAGCTAGCTCATACGCGCGTACGTTGCAGGGCGAGCCAACCTGCCGCTTCACGGACTTCGCTCGGCGCCAGACTATGGCCGGCCGCTTGCCACTTGAGAGTCACTTCCGCGCGCGATGCCTCGAATAGCTCAACCAACCGCTCGACGCTACTCACCGGTACGATCGGATCCATGCGACCGGCAGAAATCAACACACTGGAGCCGCTCAGATCACTTCTCTCTTCCGGCTCGAACACGAGCATCGGACGAAACAGTATCGCTCCCTGCAGCAAATCCGGCTCAATGAACATCACTGTCGAGGCGATGTTCGCTCCGTTCGAGTAACCGAGCGCATATACTCGAGTTACGTCCAAGCCGTATTTGGTTATTGCCGCCCGAATGAAGCGAGCCAACTCTTCCGCTCGCGAACGCACTTCCTTCGGATCGAACACTCCCTCGGCGAGACGCTTGAAGAAGCGTGGGGCGCCGTTCTCCGACACGTTGCCGCGCGGGCTCAGAATGGCGGCGCCGGGAGCAATCGCCTGACCGATTCCGATCAAGTCGTTCTCGTTGCCTCCTGTTCCATGGAGCACGATCAACGTCTCACCGGACGCTGCCTCTTCCGCGGGCACGAAACGATGGATAAAGCCCAGATCGTCAGTCATGCATTGGGGCCATGCAGCTCGAGGGGCGCGTGAATGTTGGGAAGGAGAGCTTCGATCTCGAATCTTCGGGGCTCGAGCCATTCCGGCAGCTTGAGTGACTGGCCGAGCATGTCTACCGACTCGTCGACTGCGAATCCGGGACCATCGGTAGCGATCTCAAAGAGGACTCCTCCGGGCTCGCGGAAGTAGATCGATTTGAAGTAGTCACGGTCCAACTGGGGAGTGACGTTATAGCCGAGCGATGCCAGCTCGGTGCGAACCCGCATCTGCTCTTCTTCGCTCGAAGAGCGAAAGGCGACGTGGTGCACCGTTCCCGCTCCCATTACTCCACGCCAGATCCCGGGAACGCAACGCAGGTCGACGATGGTACCGGGACCGCCATCGCCGGCGGCGTACCGGAAGATGCTTCCCTGCTCGCGCACGAGCCGGAATCCCAGAGTATTGGTCAACAGTTGCCCGGTGAGCTCGTTGGCATCGAGCCAGAGAGTGACCGAATAGATGCCGCGGATAGCGTGCTCG
>DATHGO010000371.1:0-10561 GCA_035317585.1 Gemmatimonadaceae bacterium
GAGAGACCTTCGGTGTACGGCACGCGGTAGTCGAGCTCGCCCACCACCACGAGATGCGGTGTGCGAAAGTTTCCGGCAAAGAGGTGCGGCGACCAGCGGCGGTACACCGAGTCCATCGCACTCTTGTCCCAGTATGGGCCACCGAATTCCCAGTCGCTGAACCAGATCTCCTCCGTCGCCCCGTACATGTTCTCGAGATTGAAGACGCCGGCATGCGTGAACAATGCCTTGAACCGGTTCGAGTGGCCCGCGATCCAGTTTGTCATGTAGCCGCCGTAGGATCCGCCTGCGGCGCCCATGCGCGTCGAATCAAGCCAGTTGTTGCGGGCGAGCGCCGCGTCGAGCCCGTTCATCAGATCCGTGTAGGCCTTTCCGCCCCAGTCTCTGGAAATCTGATCGGTGAACTTCTGGCCATAACCGAACGATCCGCGCGGATTGATGGCCACGATTCCAAATCCGGGCGAAGCAAACAGCTCGAAATTCCAGCGGCCGTGCCACTGGTCCAGCCACTCGCCCTGTGGTCCGCCGTGAATGAGGAAGAGAACAGGAAACTTCTTGCCGGCCTGGTACTGCGGCGGTCTGAGGATCATCCCCTGCACGCTGTCGCCGTCGGCGCCCTTGTACCAGAAATCTTCGACGGGATTCAGCTTGAGCTGGGCGAGAAGCGCATCGTTCTCGTGGGTGAGGCGGCGAACACCGCTCAGGCCCGACGGGCTAACGGTCGCGACGTACACTTCGGCGGGACGCTCGGTCGCGTCCTGCAGCCACGCAATCGTTTTCCCGTCGCTCGACACCGACGGCGAAAAGTTGTTGCCGCCCGAGGTAAGCAGCTGCGGGGCTGTCGTCCATCCTGACGCCGTGCGCGTGATGCGATAAAGCTTCGTGCGGCTGGCATCGACCGTATTCAGGTAAATCGCGTCTCCGCTCGAGGAGAAGGCATAGGCGTCGGCGTTTCTGTCCCAGTTTGGAAGCAGCTCGCGGGCGGCCCTGGTCGAGCGGTCGTACGCCATCAGCCGCTGGCGATCGGACTCGAAACCTGGACGCGCCTGCGAGGCGTACAGAATCGTGCGGCCGTCCGGGGAGTAAACCGGATTCTGATCGGCGCCGCGGTTGGCCGCGGTGATGACGACGGGCGGGCCCCCGCTCACAGGCACCGTGTAGACGTTGAGGTCGGTAGACCACGCGTCAGCGCGTCCCTGATCCTTCGCGGTGTAGGCGAGCTCTCTTCCATCCGGCGAGAAGGCGTACGCTTCACTGCCACCGAAGGGTCCGGGAGGAACGTCGTACTTCACGCCGGCGGTCACATCGCGCAACCCCGTTCCATCGGGCGCCACGATGAAAAGGTGCGATCGGGTCTGAGGCGTCCACTCCGTCCAGTGCCTGTAGAGCAGATTGTCGGCGATGTGTGCTTTGACCTTGCCGGTGTCGGCAGCTTTCGCGCGTTCGATGTTGCAGCCATCGCTGTCGCACTCGGGATAGACGCCTGTGACGAAGGCGATGCGATCTCCGGTCGGCGACCATACGGGCCCACCGGCGCCGCCATTCAGGTTCGTGATCTTGCGAGCATTTCCCCCGGCCGCATCGGCGATCCAGAGCTGCCCACTGGCGATGTAAGCGACTCGCTTGCCATCCGGCGCCCAGCGCGACTCAGTGGCGGAAGTGGTCGCATTGGGGAATTGACTGGCGGCTCCCCCGGTCGCGAGTTGCATCCTGGTAACGGTCGTCCGCCTGTTGGCATTGACGTCCGTCGTCCGCACTGAATACAACACCCAACGGCCATCAGGAGAGACTTGAGGATCGCCGACATTTCTTACCGCGGCAAAATCCTCGAACGTCATTGGACGCTGGACGCGTCCCTGCGCGGAAACATCGACGGCAAGGAGCCCCGCCGCCGCCAGTAGTAGTCCGGTTCTCATGTGTCTTGCTCGCTGGTAGAAGTTGCGGTTGCGACTACTCGACCGCGCCGCTGCGTCGATCTCGATCTTGATGTCATCACCGACCATCAGAGTCCCTTCAAACGACGTCCGGAGTTTTGAACGACTTATTTGGGAATTGGGATCTCGTTCCAGGTGGCCTGATCGAACGTGCCCGGCGGGAAATTCTCGTTGATGCGAACGTCGGCGTATTGCTCGCGCCAGAAGGGCCGCCCGTTCCTCAGCACAAGAAACTCCGTCGGAACGTCGAATCCCCCGATCTCCTTGTAGCCCAGGACGCGGATATCACTCAGCATTGTGCGGTCGCCGACTTTTGAGCTCTGGATGAAGCGGACGAGACGGAGGTTATCGCGGTCCACCCACATTTGATTTGAGGTGGTGTCGCCCGCTTTCGCTCCCACGACGTACACCGGCTGCCCTTCCCACACGGCGTCGCGGATTATTTCCTGATCGACGTGTAGTGTGTCCAGGCCACGCATGATCGTGGCTACCGGTACTACGTACACATCCGCGGTCAGAAGCAGGAGCGGATTGACCGACGGACGGAAGTCGACGCGAATGCCGTTGTCGAACGACGCCACCCGGTCATCGATCTGAACGAGTCCGCTCTTCTGGGAGGCTGGAAGGAACGCGATGCGAAGCTTGCCGGGAATCTCGATGTGCTCGTACCACTGGGACTTCTGCTCCTGCCCCGTCACGGGGTACGCTGTGTTGTTCTGAAGAAAGCTCATCGTCTTCAGATATTTTCCGTCGTAGCGGTCGTGCATGGCCTTGATAAGCCCCGAGCTGCTCGTGACGTGCACGGCGGACACTGCCCTGGACGTAGCCGGCTTTGTCGCTGGCGAAGGAGCGGGCTCAGTTTTGGCGCCCGACTGGAAATACGAGCAGCCTGATACCGCGAGTGCCGCTAGCAGAATACGTGAGCGCATCATTTAATCCCCGAGTTCATTGCGATATAGAAGTCCGTTGAACAAGAGCTTGAACGTTCCGTGGGGCTGCGAGCGGAAATACGGATCGGGCCCGTACAGCACCAGCATACCCTTTCCGACGGGAGCTTGCAGGACCTCTGTTACACCGCTCAGATATTTTTGGCCCCAAGCCCATCCGCTCCGTAGAGGTGCCGGGCCATCGATCCATACAACCCTCTTGATTCCGCGCGCATTGGCGCCGGGCAGGAGGCGAAAGGCCGGGGCGTTATCGTAGTAGAAGTCGGTGACAGGCCGCAGCCCCTCGCCAAGCGCAAGCGTTGTATCCACGCGCATGGTGAGAATCGATCCCGGCACGTAGAATCGGCTACGAGGCAGCGATCGGCCCGTGCTGTCCGCCAGCGCGTTAGAGATAGGAAGTTGCAGCTGAATCCCGATGTCGGTCGCGGAGCCGATCGCGAGAATCGTCCCGCCGGCGTTGAGGAATTCCTGGAGTTGCGGGATCGTCTTGGTGGCGGTCAGGCTACCGATCCGGTCGCGATACTCGGTGGGAACGTCGTCGGGGTTGACGCGCGGAGCCGCGCGCGCGCCGGGACGCCCGAACGTTACGCCGTCCGGAAGAATAAGGACGTCAAATTTGCTGATAAGGTTCCCCGCATCGAGCGTCGCCGGATATACGACCTGGTAGGGAAACTCGAACTGTTCGAGAATGAATCGCGCCCAGCCCGAGGTTATAGATCCACCATACTGATCCCACAGCGCGATACGCGCTGGTCGAATCCGCTTCAGAGACGCCGACGACACCTCGGTGTCGAAGGGGTCGAACACGAGGCCTTTTTCCGCTACGAGCCGGCTGAGGATCGCAAGGGTTCCCGGTTTTGCCGGGATGTAAAACGTGCCAGCATCGTAGGTCCGGCCGTTGATACTGAGCGGCGTGACGAGCGTATAAACCTCTTGCCCGCGAGCGAGCAGTCGATTTACCGCGGCGAACGCGTCGTTCACGGAGTGACTGAGAGCGTATCCTTCCGCCGCGGGTCCGACGCGCGCTCTCGGTGGTTTCGCGAATCCGACCACTGGAGTGAGCGGTCCAGTGAACGGCTCCAGAATGCGATCGAACTGAACGCCCATTTGATACGCGAGCGTCCACCCCGCGTTGTCATATGGAGGAGTCGGAGGTCCGCCCGGATACGGGATGTCGTTCGGGTGGTCCTGCGGCTCGAACATGTCCAGGATGTGCGGGCGGAACGCCTGCGCCGCCATCACCACGAAAGAGTTTGCCGGATAGTTTTTGCCGTTCACTGTGAACGGCGCCGCGGCGCGGTCTACACTTATTCCCGTCTTGATCAACGCGTTGACGAACTTCGTTGCGGTGAGAAAATCGGGCTGATCGGCGGGTATGATATAAGCGCGCGCGTCCCTGTCGGCTGGATTCCGCATGATGTTGACGTAAGCCGCCATGTCGGCAGGGCTCGTCGTCTGCGGACGACCACCGCCGCCCCCGGCGTCACCGCCCTGCGGACGGGAGCTGTCCTCGGGCGTCGCTGCCTCGAGCGCCGCCACCTTCCGCGGTGTTATGGTCCACGTATCGGTGCTGCCACGGCGAATCGAATTGCGCCCCATCTGGTAGATGTTGTAGAGGAACATCTCGCGATAGCGCGACGCCACATCCAGGACCGCCCGGTTTGCCGTCAGCTCGTACGCGATCGATTGCGCGAAGTGCCATTTCTGCGGCTGAATCGGCATCGGGAGATCGCCCCTGGGCAGGAGTTTTTCCGGTACCAGGGGAATCTCGATCGGCGTGGGGTTGCCAATGGCCTCGGTGAGAAGGCCGATCATGTTGTGGAAATAGACGGTCGTCCTCAATCCGCCATTCCACCAGGTTGAATAACTGGAGCCGCTTCTCATCGTGGCGCCCGGTTTCCCTTCCGCGACGAACCTCGAATGCATCGCCGCACCAACAAGGTCGAGCTCCATCGGAACCAGCGGATCGAAGTTGTAGTTGAACGGATCCCGGAATGGGGGCGCGAAAATCACCGTTCCGATCGGGCCGGTCTGGTGATGGTTGTACATGATCTGCGGATACCAGGCCCTGAACAGAATGCTGTCCATCGCCTGCGTCTCGGGCTGCGACGCCATGTAGGAGTCGCGGTTGTTGTCGTGGCCGGCGTACTTGTGGTAGAGCGTCGGCAGCCGCGCTGTCGTCCGCTTGAGCGTATCCGCTTCGCGCATGTACCAGTTGGACACAAGCTCCTGCCCATCCGGATTTGCCGGCACCAGCAATATGATGTCGTCGCGGAGAAACCTGAGCGTCTCCGGATCGCTGCGGCTCACGAGGTCGTACACCATCTGAATCAGCTGCTGGGCGCCCAGCACCTCGCTGGCGTGAAGACCGCCGTCGATCCACACGACGGACTTCCCCTCTGAGGCCAGCGCGTGAGCCTGCGCATCGGTGAGATTCTCTGCCAGCGCCAGACGTCTCGATATCTGCTGATATCGGCCGAGCTTCCTATGGTTTTCCGGCGACGTGACGATCGCCATCCAGATCGGTCGTCCCTCGGCCGTCGTGCCGATACGCACCATCTTCATCCGGTCAGATTCGCGATCGAGCTTTCGCCAGTAGTCGATCATCTGCGTGTAGTTGGCGAGAAAGTAGTCGTCGCCGATGTCGTGCCCGAACTGGGCACGCGGGGAGGTTATTCCCGTTTGCGCCGCGGCGGTATTTCTTGGGTGCGCCGGAGCCGCCGCCATTATCGCCAGCACGCAAAGCAGCAGGGCCGTCTTGGATTTCAGGCTTCGCATCGAATCCATGGGTGAGCGAACGGTATCGGTCGAATGCGCTCTCGAACCGAAAGCGGACCGCGATAGAATTTAACGGTCAGGCGTTTAGGGTGCTGCCACGGGTCGTGCGGCCCGCCGCTATGATCACACCACCCAGCATGATCGCTCCGCCGACCAGGGTCGATACTGTGGGGACCTGCCGAATTGAAGGGATGATAGCTCCCAACACAGTCGCTCCAACGGGCTCGCCCAGCACAGTGAGGTTGACCACATATGCCGGGAGAAACTTGAGAGCCCAGTTCATCCCGGTGTGGCCAAGCAACATCGGCCCGAGAGCGAGGCCGGCGAAAATCGCGATCTCTCTGGGCGGCTGTGGCGCGAGGGCGACTCCTCGCGACAGCGCTACCAGCGACAGCGTCACGAACGCCGCCGAGTAAACAATTCCCACATAGGCCCAGATGCCAAGTGATCTTCGCAGGCTGCGACCGATGGTGTAGTAGATGGCTGCGGTCACCGCCGCCGACGCCGCCAGCAGGTTTCCGAGCAGCGGGTCATTCCCGCTGAGCGCCATGCCACCTTTCAGGTCAGGCGCGGCAACTACCAAAGCACCGAGGATCGCGATGGCGATGCCGACGACCTGACGGCGTGTCGGAGCCTCTCTGAGAGCAACGGCCGAGATCGTCGCCACGACGGCAGGCTGAAGGTTTACCAGTGTGACAGATGCAGCAATCGTCGTGAGATGAATAGAGGCGTTCCAGGCCCAGAAATGGAGCGCCAGCGAGACGCCTCCGGCGCCCGCAAGGGTGAGCTCGCGCGAAGTGATGCGCTTCCAGTCGCGCCATTCCCCAGTCCCGACGAGAAAAACGGCAACGATGAGAAGCGAGAAGCCGAGACGCCAGACGGCGATCGCCACCGGATCCGCTGTCGAAAGCCGCACGAGTGGGCCAGCGAAGGAGATGCCGAGCAGCGAAAGCGCGAGTACCCAGTATGGCTTAGTGGACATGGCAAAAAAAAGAGCCGGTGCGCGAGGCACCGGCTCCTTTTTTCAGGACAACCTTACTCGCTCTTCGGGGTTTTGACCAGTCTCATCTCCGCGGCTGCGCGGCCCGCGTGTCTCAGAACCTTGTCGTCATACAGGTGACAGTTCGGAGTGTTGCGTCCGCGAACGCAGCCGTTGTAGCGGAGGAGCGCCACACGCGTGTTGGGCGCGCTGCGCATCGCTTCCTTCAGGATCTGAACGCCATGGCAGATGTTGCTCTCGATGTTGAACAGGTCCGACGATCCGCAGCCCCACTTACCGCTGTGGAGTGGCATGACCTGCATCAGGCCGCGCGCGCCGACAGAGCTGCGGGCATGCGGATCGAGCGTCGCGTCTTCGGTGAGAAGAACGCCAACGAGAAGCGCCGGGTCGATGTGTTCCTTGTCGGCCTGGTCTACGAGGGCGTCGGCGATACGGAACGCCAGGGCGCGATCGTGCGTGTACTGATTCAGAACCTCACCAATGCGGAACGCCTGCTCGGTGGGCTGTGCAGCGTCGACAATAGCCGCGGGCAGTCTCAGCAACTTGCCCGGGTTCGCGTACAGCGGGTGCTGTTGCGAAATCGTCCACACAGCTCCGCTGACGAGCAGCACGCCCAATGCAAGCGCATGGGATGCGGCGCGCATAGCAGTCTTCATAGGCGAAGACAGCTTCGGCGGAGGTGCGTTTAACGGCTTGAGTGACTTCTTCACAGTTTCTCCTGGAATTAGTACAGCCCGGCCATGCTTAGATGAGCGGAACAAGAACCCTTCCCTTCTCATCGCGGTACGCCCGGCCCAACCGATCCGCAAAACCGTGCAGAACTTCCATGTCCCGCTCACGAACTCGGTACTGCGCTGCCGTCGTCGGGAGCCTGTATGTAGCGATGCTCTCGTTGGTCGGCATTTTCTTCACCTGCATCCTGCCCTTCACCAGCTCCGCTCCTCTGGGTTTGGCGAAGTCCCACATCCTTCTACCTATCTGCGAGTTCGTCAGCGGACAGTCCGGATAACGTGCCCGGATGTACCGGATGAAGTACTCGTTGTCGATCAACCTTTCCTGTGCCTCTGCCGGGGGTGCGTCGCCCAGCTGTATCGCTGGTCGCTGCCCCGGTGGCGTCTGCCAGCGTTTCAGATCCTCAGCCTCTAGGGAGACCTGGATCTTCGCGCCCAGTACGGCCGCTATCTGTTGCAAAAGATCGAGCGAGACATTGTAGTCCTCGTCATGCTCGATATTGCGTATTGTCGACGCCGACACTGGTCTAGCCATGCGTGCCGCAACGTCTTCGCGACGAAGACCCCTGAGCTTTCTGATTCGCTCAAGTTCTCGTCCGATCCATTCTGCCATTTCGATTCTATTGTGGTAATGCCACTGCTGAGATACGTATTACGGTACCTCTATTGACGAATTCGGTCAAGGAAAAGTTCTAAAAGTGGGTGGAACGGACGACGTCAATAATGTCGAGAATGTGACGTCGAAACGGCAACCCATTGAATCACAACGAGTTGCGGTGCCAATTCCTGGATTTTCGTGGTGGTCAGATGTTTACACCCAACCTCTGCCGGTTCAATCCGACAGGGAAAAACTCAGCATCTGGGTTGCCGCCTGTTCGGCGAACTTGAGCACCTTGCCAGAGTAGGTGTGGCAATTGGGGGTGTTGGTACCGCGCACGCAGCCGTTGTAGCGCTGAAGTGCGGTGGCCACGCTCGGCGATCGCTTGATCAGGTCGGCCAGGATGCTGACGCCGTGGCAAATGTTGTTATCGATCGCGAACAGATCCGCCGAGGTGCACCCCTTCCACTTTCCCGCGTGAAAGGGCATCACCTGCATCAAACCTCGAGCACCGACCGAACTCTTGGCGTTGGGATCGAGCTTCGCATCTTCAGTAAGCAGGACCCCGACCAGAAGAGCTGGGTTGATGTTCTTCTTCCCTCCTTGCACCACGATTGCCCCGGCAATCCTTTGCGCGAGCAGCGTATCGTTGGTGTACTTACGCAACGAGTACGCAACGCGCTTGATTTCGAGCAGGGCCGCGGAGTCCGTCGGAAGCGTATAGCCTTCAGTACCGGGCGCCTGCGCCGTGACGACCGCGGCGGGAAGATGCAGCAGCTCACCGGGCTTCAAATACTGGGGATGCTGCTGGCGGATTGTCCAAACGGTTCCCGCCGCGAGGAGAACCGCAGCACTGACACCGTGGAGCGCTGCCTTTAGAACTCTTTTCCAGCGCGGAGCCGAGGATCGGTCAGGGTGCCGGACCGTCACGTTAGTGAAGGGGTCTCCGGCTGATGACTGGCGCTGGTCGAGCTCAGGATCGGCCATGCCGTCCTTCGGTGCACCTCACATGCCAAACCCGGTATGGAGATTGCCCTCCCGGCGATGCCTGCCTCCCACTACACTGATCAGAAATGAAAGAGTCTGAGGGACTTTACCGCTCCTTTCGCTTTCTGAAGAAAGCGCTCCTCGGGCTCGCCGTTGTCCTCGTCGGGCTCCTTCTCTTCGGATACTTCTTCTTCATGCAGCATGTGGACGCACCGAAGGCATGGAGCGCGGCCGAGCGGGAGCTGCAGGGCGGAATGCTCCACTACGGCGAGAAAGTCGAGCGCAAGGCAAAGGTCTTCATGCGCCGGCCGAGCGATTATTATCGGGGTGCGAACGGTATACTCTACGCGACAAACGACCGCCTGATCTTTATCGGCGTCGCGCCGGGAAGCAGGTCCGAGAGCGCGGACGCTCCATCGGTAATCCTGTCGCAGGAATTCCCCAATGACACGCTGCTGGGGATAGACGTACGAAGGCTCTACCTCATGACCGCGCACGGCGTCCGGGCGACTCACCCGGGAACGCCGCGCGGCGAATTCGCTGCCGTTCGCGGCGAGGAGGCCAACCTCGATTCACTCGTCAGCTACGTGAATGGAATTCACGCGGCGCAGCGCAAAGCGGCGGCGAGCGAGCGACGGCTCCGCGCAGCGGTCGCGGCACTGATTGCGGAGCCCATTTACTACAAGGTCAAGCGCGGCGACGCCCTCTTCAGCATCGCGAGGAAGTTCGAGACGACTCCCGAGCAGATTCAGAAATGGAATCAGCTCGAGGGCGATCGGGTGAAGATCGGCCAGCGGCTCCTCGTCAAGGCGCCCAAGAAATAGCTGGTCAGAAACCTTCGCGTCGTCCTGGCGTAAGTAGCATCTCGCACGCCTTCGGCGTAAGCTACGGGTGACGCGCGGAATGCGCGTCAAAACACTCAGGAGCAGTCCCCATGGATGACATCAAGCAGACTCTCGACAAGCTGCGCGAAGAGCTGACGAATGCCGGCAAGCGACTGGCCGAGCTGGCGGAAAAGGCCGAAGCGGAGCTTCCTGCCGCCGGAAAGAGGATCAACGAGGAATACATGCGCTTGCAGGCGTTGCTGGATTCCGCGATCGACAAGCTGCGCAACAGGTAGTTGGCGGCCGGTAGGCCGGGCTCCTTTGCCCGCTACACCAGGTGCGGGCGCGCCTCGTGTCCTGCCCTGTACGCCGACAGAATCTGTATGTCTCCAACAGTCGGCGGGGCGACCGAGTAAACGATCCCCAGTCGCCAGCTCTCGTGCGCAAGGTGATAGCGCCTGTAAATAATGTACGGCGCGTCCTGAATCGCCTTCTGCGTCGCGTTATCCTCGATCTCCGACAGGGGCTTGTCGGGTAGACATATCTCCGGCGGTGGCTCCTCGCCGAACTCGAGGCGCATGACTTCGGCGCGGGACGTGATTAGCCAGGATTCCATTGGCGGGCCGGAGAGAAGGAGAGGTGCGGTGAAAAAATAAATCTGCGCGGAAAAAGCAGCCGCGGCCAGCGCCATTGCTCCTTACTATTTCACGGACAGTCGATTTCCCAAATGTGTGGGCCAGTCGTAATAATCGAGCACGTCTT
>DATHGO010000372.1:0-3952 GCA_035317585.1 Gemmatimonadaceae bacterium
CGTGGCGAGATCCTCTCGATCGTGGATCCCCGCCGGTCGCTCGCCCTCGCGCCGGTGTTCGAGGCCCGCACTGAAGTCAGCGATCCCATTAACGATCGGATATTCCGCGGAGCAGCTCGGGCAGCCCAGCGTGCCTTCGACGACGAATCGATTGGTGACGTCCTTGAACGACGCCACGAGCCAGGTGTCCTCGTGCTCGTTGATGCAGCGTAATAGGTCGAGCAGCTCTATGAACACTACGATATCAGTGTGAAGGCTAGAAAACTGCAACTGAACGGGTGCCAGATGTCAGTCGCGCAGATGCCAGTTGTTAGTTCACTACGCCCCGACCTATCTGGTGGGATCAATCCAAAAGCAACTGCCTGCACCCTGAATGCAACCGAGGTAAGTCCGGGCGTCGTGAACTAAACGCTGGCGGCTGCGCTACTGACAATCTGGCACCCGTTCAGTTGCATTTGTCTACAGAACAAACCTACAATCAGCTGCGAGAAAGCCGGAGTTCGTCGACGTTTACTCTCTCCGGCTGACTGATCGCGAACATCACCGCACGCACGACGTCGTCCGGGTCAAGCATCGGCCGCTTCGAATGGGGATTGGCGACCGGGTCTGTCACCGTCACCGAATCCCACATCTCTGTGTCGGTAGCCGCTGGTGAGATCAGCGACGTGCGGACGCCGGTGCCCCGAAGCTCGGCCCGCAGTACTTCGTGAACCGCGCGCAGGCCGAATTTGGCCGCGGAGTACGCCGCGTTGCCGGTGTAGATCGTTCTGTCCGATATCGAGCCGATGGTGACGATGTGTCCGCCCTTCCGCTTCTTCATTTCGCCCAGAAATGCGTGGACGAAAAGGAATGGGCCGACGAGATTCGTATTGATCGTCTCGATGAAGGTCTCGGCGGTCGTTTCCTCGATGACTGCGACGCTGAATACTCCGGCGTTGTTTACCAGAATGTCGGGAGCGCCGTTCAGCTCGCCGGCGATGCGCCTGGTCGCCTGCTCGACGCTTTTGGGATCGCTGACGTCGCACGTGACAGATATCGACCCTTTGATGCGCGCCGCGCGTTCCTTGAGCTTCGCTTCATTCCTCGCGACTAAAGCCACGCGCACGCCCTGGCTGCCGAGCGCCTCGGCTATACCGGCGCCGATTCCCCTCGATGCACCGGTTACGACAGCGGTCTTCCCGCCGAGTGAGGGCACGCTTTAGTCGTGGCCGTTGTGGGCGAGGCGGAGGAACTCGTCGCGCGTCTTCGGGTCTTCGCGGAACGCACCTCTCAGCGCCGAAGTGATCGTCTTCGAGTTCTGCTTCTGCACTCCACGCATCATCATGCAGAGATGGAAGGCCTCGATCACGACGCCGACCCCACTGGGGTTCACGACGCGGCAGAGACCATCGGCAATCTGCTCCGTCAGCCGCTCCTGCACCTGAAGCCGTCTCGCATAGACATCCACAATGCGCGGGATCTTGGAGAGCCCGACGATCTTCCCGTTCGGGATGTAGGCCACGTGCGCCTTGCCGAAGAAGGGCAGCATGTGGTGTTCGCACAACGAGTAAAGCTCGATGTCTCGCACCATGATCATGTTGTCGTGCTCTTCCTTGAAGATGCCCTTTCCGACCACTTCCTCGGCGCTCGAGCTGTAGCCCTCGGTGAGAAACGCCAGGGAGTTGGCGACGCGTTGCGGCGTCTTGAGCAGGCCTTCGCGCTCCGGATCCTCACCGATCAGCTCGAGCTCGCGGCGTATCAGCTTCTCGAACTCGTTATTTGCCTGTGTATTCGACATAGTTGTTTTCAGTCTCCCACAGGACGAGCCTGGCGAGCTTGCCGGGCCTGACCTGGGGATTGAGTATGTTCCAGAAAGCGAGAACGATGTTCTCGGATGTCGGAATGACGCCCTTCATGAACGGCACGTCGAGATTGAAATTCTTGTGGTCCACGATGTCGACGATCTCGCGCTCGACGATTTTCTTGAGCTGGGAAAGGTCACAGACGTACCCTGTCCTGGGGTCGATTTCACCCTCGACAGAGACATCGAGCGTGTAGTTGTGACCATGCCAGTTCGGATTGTTGCATTTCCCGAACAGCCTCGAGTTCTCCTCGTCGGAGAGCTGCGGATTATGGACGCGGTGGGCGGCATTGAACCGCACCCGGCGGGTGACTGTTACGGGCGACATGTTTAGGGTAAGATATCGAAGACGAGGCTTCGCCGCCGGTAGCGCGGTGGCTTATGGTGCTTCGCCGAAGGTAGAGAGGTGGTAACAGCAAAAAGAAGCTCCGCCGGTTGATTGGCGGAGCTTCAGAGAAAATGGGACGGAGAGGTTTTTTGAAGCCCGGTCGAATTTTTGAGGCCCTCACCCCGCCTACCGTCTTCCCCGCACTGGGGCATGACGTCAGCGAAGTTTATTGTGCCCACTCGAAGGACTTGTTGGCTCAAAAAGTGAGTTCTCCGCCCCAACGATGATGCCGTTTTTCGGTTCTGCAACGGCTGCACAAATGACTGGTTGAAGTTATCGGTCGTCACATTCAAGGTCAACGAAATCTTCCCATGGACTTAGGAATAATCGCAGCGATCGTAATGCTTGCAATCTGGGCGTTCGTCACGTTCACCACGACCGCTCCGGGCTGGATCCACATCCTCCTCACAGTGGGGATGTTCCTGCTCATCTATCGAATCGTCGTGCGCGGCACGCGCGGCGTGGACCGCGGCCGCAAGAGTTGATGGCTGACCGCGGGTCATACTCCTACGAGAGCGAGGGACCCGCGACCGCCGTCGCCGAAAAGCCGCTGCCACTATCGGCGGACAAGAAAAGACCGGTCCTCGTAACGGGGGCGGCCGGAATGGTGGGCATTCATACCTGTCGAGAGCTATCGAAAAACGGCTGGCAGGTGCGGGCGCTGATCAGGGATCCGGCGAAGGCCGCAATGGCGCTCGGCCAGCTGCCGGTCGAATTTCGCGTCGGCGATGTCCGCGATGCCACGACCCTGCGCAGCTCTCTCAGCGGTTGCGGCGCGGTGATTCATCTCGCCGCGATCGCGATCGAGAAAAAGGGTGAGAGCTACCGTGAGTCGAACACCGCCGCGACGGAGCGGCTCATCTCCGCGGCCAGAGGAGAGAACGTTCATCGCGTCATTTTCATGTCGCAGAACGGCGCGGACAGCCGTTCCCCGTATCCGTTTCTGCGCAGCAAGGGCGTGGCACAGGACTCCATCAAGACCAGCGGGCTCCGGTGGACCGTGCTACGGCCTTCGGTGATCTTCGGACCCGAAGATCAATTCGTGAACGTCCTCGGACGACTCATCCGGCTGACGCCGAAAATCTTCCCGCTACCCGGCGGCGGGAACGCACGCTTTCAACCGATCGCGGCGGACGATGTCGCGCGGGTGGTTCGTCTAACTCTGGAAAAGAAGGAGACGGTTCATCAGTCCTACGACCTCGGCGGCGCGGTGCCGTTGACGCTAAGACAGATGACGGAACGGATCCTCATCGCGATGGGCACGCATCGAAAGCTGGTAGCTGTTCCGGTGAGAGCGCTGCGGCCGATTGTCGCAATCGCTCAGCGATTTCTGCCCAATCCACCGGTGACGTTGAGCCTGCTCGATCTGCTCGCCCTCGACAACACAGTCGCGAATAATGCCCTCACGGAGTACTTCAAGGTCGTGCCGATACCCTTCGCGGCGGACGAGCTGCAGTACCTGCGGCGGATCACGGCGAGAAACGCGCTGAGGTCGTTGTTCGAACGGGGCTGAGTCCGGCCATCGGCGAAACGCGGCGCGGCACCCCATCGAGGACGCCGCGTTTTCTTGTTTTCGCGACAGCCTAGACGTACCGCGCTACAGCCATCCCGGACGCAGCAAGGATCCCGAAACTCACCGCCAGCGTCGCCGCGATCGTACCGCGCTTCCGCAGTCTATCGAGCTCCTGCGTGAGTCGAGCTTTCTCACCTGCGTCAGCTGAGGC
>DATHGO010000373.1:0-5844 GCA_035317585.1 Gemmatimonadaceae bacterium
TGACGCATTCAATCGCGGCCGGCTCGACGCATTCGTCACCAACATCTCCGAGCGCGGATACCTGTTTCAGAACAACAACCTGCGCTTGAACGAGATGCCCGAAGCGCGCCGGTTCCGCAACGTCGCCGAAGGCGCGATCGCCGATGCGGGCTGGGCCTGGGGTGCTCAGTTCGGTGATCTCAACAACGACGGAGCCAACGAGCTCTTCGTCGCCAACGGATTCATCTCGGCGGATCCTAAAAAGAGTTACTGGTACGCGATGTCGAAGATCGCCGGCGCCAACGGCCGATTCTTCGAGGACGCCGCAACCTGGCCTTCATTCGGGAACGCGAGCCTGTCCGGCTACGAGCGATCACGGGTGTACATCAATCGCGGCGTCGCGGGCTGGGTCGATGTGGCGAAGAACGTCGGTGTGACGGACGTGTACGACGGCCGCGCGGTTGCGCTCGCTGACCTCTTGAATCGCGGCGCGGTCGACGTGATCGTCGCCAACCAGAACCAGCCCGCCGTTCTGTATCGCGACTATCCAGACAGCACCAACCACTGGATCGCCTTCAAGCTCGTCGGCACGCGCAGCAATCGCAGCGCGATCGGCGCCGAGGTTGTGCTCGAGTCCGGAGATCTAAAGCAGCGGCGAATCGTCGATGGCGGATCGGGATTCGCGAGCCAGAACGACCGGCGGCTGCACTTCGGGCTCGGGTCGCGTGAGTGGGTGGACCGTGTCGTCATCTACTGGCCGTCGGGAATACAACAGGTCCTGCAGCATCCCGCGATCGATCGCTTCATCACCGTCACCGAGCCAGAGAGGTGACGCCATCAGCGACGCGACACAGTCCGGTCAGGGCATCATGAACGTCAAGCGACCGTACATTTTTCTACTGACCGCATGCGCTCGCTGGTAAGCGTCTACGAGACTCAGGAAATCAGCCCACATTCGCTCCTCGTCGACGTCCGTGATCCAGGTGATGGTCTGATCAGGATTGACCGGCGCAAACGTCATGTCATCACGCATGCTCGGGCGCGGCAGCGTGTGCTGCCTGGTCATTCCCAAAACGTAGGCCAGAGCGATGTCATCCCAAATGACCCAGGGCTTTGAGAAATCGTCGACCCTCAGTGGCTTGACGGCGCGGTAGTACCACGCTTGATATTCCTCCCACAGCCAGGCTCCAATTGCTCCGCGGGTGGCTAGCATCGCACGCGCCTGATCCAGGGTGAGCGAGAGGCTTGCTCGGCAGACATTGCCGGGTCCGATGACGAGCGGCACCTTTGAGTCGAGGATCGCCTGCACTGCGTGCACATCATTGGCAATGTTGAACTCTTCGCCACCCTTCTCATCGGGGAAGCCCATTTGGACGACGCGAACACGATCTACGATGGTTGGGTCGGTAAGGATCGCGGACGCCACATCCGTGGCTGCGCCGATCATCAGTACGGTCAAGCGATTATCTCTCGTGAAGCGCCTGGAAGTCTCAATAAGAAAGCGAACAGCCGGGCTCGTGCGTGGCGTCTTTGCGTCCTGCATGGGAAGACTCCCTCCTTCGACGAGTGGCGGGTGCGTACTCATCGCCAAACGATTCTCGACCACATCGACGAGGATGCGGTAAGACGTCTGCCCGGCGGGTGCACTGATCGACGGGGCGTGTACGGACATCACGCCAAGCACTTCGAACCGGGGTTGGAGAAGCAGATAGGTGATGGCCCACTGGTCGTCGATCTCGTTACCGACATCGGTCGAGAGGACAACGGGTATCCGCGCGTCAGCAGTTTGAGCTCCGCTTTTCACACCGGTGGAAACCACAAAAAGCACGGCAAAACAAAAGGACAGTCCAGGCAGTCGCATAGCTCCTCCCCTATCGTCGCTAATGAGGTTGCATAGCCGAGCGATGTTACATCAGTCACGTTCAGCGCGCCAACCACCTGTTGGCGTCGTTGTCACTGTCACCCGGACCCCGCAGAAGCGATGAGCGACGCGACACTCGCCACCGCGGGGCGGAATGCGCTCGTGCGCTCGTGGGACCGCGCGAGCAAGATTGATCCCCGCTATCTCATCGCGTTTCTCATCACGCTGGTGCTGGTTGCGGCGCAGCTGCGCTACCATATGCTCGGTAGCTATGATAGGCTCGCGCTGGCGCTTGGCGTCTGCCTGGCGACCGAGGCACTGCTTTCATGGTTCGACCGCGGCAAGGTCGTCAACCTGCTCAGCGCCTACATCAGCGGCATCAGCCTCACACTTCTTCTCAAGCCGCAGGGTGGAGCGCTCTGGCCGTTCGTACTCGGCGGCTTTATCGCGATTTCGTCCAAATACGTCCTGCGTTATCGCGGCAATCACCTGTGGAATCCCACGAACTTCGCGGTCAGCGCGTTGTTGCTTGCCGCGCCCGATCACGTGTCGGTGCTCAGTCACCAGTTTGGCAACGACGTCACGACCAACCTGGTGATCTGGATTTTCGGACTGATTATCGCCGCGCGCGTAGGTGTCCTTCACATCACGCTGACGTATGTCGCGAGCTTCTTGCTGCTGAACAGCGCGCGCGCCATGGCGCTGGGGCAGCCACTGCTGCCGGAGATCGCGCCGATCACCGGGCCGATGTATCAGCTGTTCATCTTCTTCATGATCACCGACCCGCGCACCGTTGTGCGCGGACGGAACCGGCAAATCGTGGTGGCGATCTCGATCGCGTTGATGGAGACGATGATACGGTTCGCGTCTGACAAGGGATGGCCACTTCCAACCGGGCTCAATGCGGCGCCGGCGTTTTTCGCGCTAGCGACGGTGGGTCCGGTGGCAAAATGGCTCGACCTCTGGAGGCTCCAGTCGAAGTCTACAGGCTAAGGATTCGGCTGCGCTACTCCTTCAGGCGTGGGATGCCCAATCCTTTTCGCCGGGCTTGTAAGGCACGCACGGATCGTAACGCCCCGGCGATTCCACGTAGCGGAGCGCCTGCGTCGCCCCGACTTCCGAGGTGAAATAACCAAGCAGCGCTAGCTCCTTCATCATGCGGAAATATTTATTCGGCGGGTCGCTCATCTGAGTCGCCGGATTGATCTTGGCCTCAGGCGCGTTCTGTTGGCTCGCGCTGCTGATAACAGCGTCCGACTTCTTTCGCCCCTCAGCGCGCTGTTTCTCCGAGTAGTCGTGCTGTTCCTTATCGAGCTCCTGCAACAACGCCAGCCGCTGCGCCGGCGTCGCCTTCATGAATGACGCGCCGCCGTTTTTCTGCTTGCTAAGGTCGTCGAGCTTGCGCATCCCATCCCGGAAGGTTTTGTCGTCATCCTCGTGGTACGTATCGGTCACCATCAACGCCATGAACGCGCCCGTCTTCGCCGCCTTCGCGCCGGGTGTGCTCGTTGTGGGCAGGATCGTGTCCGCGATCTCGTCGAGGTAAGCGATGTCGTCGGCGGTGAAAGGCTCGCCCACGGTTCCCGTTTTCTCCGCTCGGCAGCCCGAGATCAGCGCTCCCGACCCGATCAATGCGACACCGCCGAGCAGCACGCTCATGCGAAGGATGGCTTCGCGTCGACTGATCAGGTCGGCGCTCAGCTCGTTCGAGATCTGGGTCATCGTATCGTTCTCAGTCATCGATGGCTCCGGTCAGAGTTCACGGCGATTGAGCGCGTTCACCGCATAGTCAGCGGCTCGCGCGGTCATCGCCATGTAGGTGAGCGACGGATTCTGGCACGCGGTCGAGGCCATGCACGACCCGTCGGTGACGAAGACGTTCGGCGCGTCCCAAACCTGGTTGTGCGAGTTGAGGACGGAGGTCTTCGGATCGCGTCCCATCCGCGCGGTTCCCATCTCGTGAATGCCCATGCCCGGGAAGGAGCCGGCGTCGTAAACCTGGACGTCCTTCACGCCGCACGCCTGAAGCGTCTCGGCCATGTCCACCTGCATATCGCGCCGCATCATCGCTTCGTTCTCACCGGTCGCGCAGTCGATCTTGACCACCGGCATTCCCCATTTGTCCTTCTTGCTCTGATCGATGGTGACTGTGTTGGCATGGTTGGGTAGCATCTCCGCGAACGCCGTCGCACCGATGTTCCATGCGCCCGGCGTTGACATATCGTCCTTGAACTTGGCTCCCACGCCCAGCTCCGAGACTGCTCTCCCCCAATCCTCCCTTCCTGCGCCACCCTGATAACCAAATCCGCGGAGGTATTGTCTCTTATCGCCGAACAGATTCTGGTAGCGGGGAATGTAGAAGCCATTGGGACGGCGACCGAAGATGGTCTTGTCATCCAGACCCTCGAGTCTGCCCTGGGCGCCGGCGCGGAAGTGATGGTCCATCAGGTTGTGACCGAGCTCTCCGGAGGTGCTGCCGAGTCCGCCAGGCCAGACATTGGTTGCCGAGCGCATGAGAAGCCAGGCAGTGTTGATCGTAGACGCGCAGAGGAAAACCACCTTCGCCTTGTAGTCGATCGTCTCATTGGAATTCGCGTCAAGCGCGCGAACGCCGCTGGCGCGCTTGGTATTGGGATCGTAGAGAACCTCGCTCACGATCTGGAATGGCAGGAGTGTAAGTCGTCCCGTTTTTGCCGCGTGGGGAAGGGTCGATGATTGCGTGCTGAAGTAGGCGCCGTAGGGACATCCGAGCCAGCAGGCGTTGCGATACTGACATTGGCCGCGGCCGTCGTGCGCGACGGTAAGATTTGCCGATCGCCCGGGAATGATGCGCCGCGCTGCCCCGAACTTGGATTTCTTCAGTCTGTCTGATACGAGCTGCTCGCCGCAGTTGAGCGGCATCGCCGGCAGGAACTGTCCGTCGGGAAGCTGCGGCATTCCCTCGTGTGATCCGTTGATGCCTGCGTGCTTCTCGACGTGATCGTACCAGGGAGCGAGGTCGGCATAGCGAATCGGCCAGTCGATCGCGATTCCATCCTTTGCATTTGCCTCGAAGTCGAAATCACTCCAGCGATAACTCTGACGACCCCACATCAACGAGCGTCCGCCAACGTGGTAGCCGCGGAACCAGTCGAAGCGCTTCACCTCGGTGTAGGGCGAATCCTTGTCGGAGGCCCAGTAGTCGAGATTCGTTTCGTTCAGCGGATAGTCGCGCTTCAGGACCGGGTAAAGCTCTTCCATCGCCCGCGTCCGGCCTCCGCGATGCGGATACTCCCACGGAGCCTTGGTCGCGTTTACGTAGCCCGTGATGTGCTCGATGTTCTTGCCGCGCTCGAGCATGAGAACGCGCAGCCCCTTCTCGGTGAGCTCCTTGGCGGCCCACCCTCCGGAAATCCCGGACCCCACGACTATCGCATCGTACTCAGGCTTCTGCATCAAGTCCTCGCTGTCGATTGGTGTGACGTCGAGCGCGGTTTCGCCTCAGCGGGTGGAACTGTCGACCGGCGATCAAGAATATGGGTGGCGGGGGTCGGGTTGCTCAAGACCGATTCAGAACTGGGGACTGAACGGGAGCGGAGATCTCAACTGCAACCTGAAAAGAACGGGAGCCGAGATCTACTGCAAACCAAAAAGAACGGGATCCGAGATCTCAGAACCTAAGATCTGAGGATTTAGTCACCGCGCTCCGACCGTATGGCCCGCGTATCCGCTTACAAGCCACCGCCTGTACCTTAGCGCCACCCAGATATGTCGCAGCGTAGTTTCTAAATTCTGGTATCTGCTCTTCTCAGATCTCGGATCACGTTCTTTTAGGTTGGCAGGTGAGATCTCTACTCACAGGTTCTAGTTACGGGCTTTCGTGGCGGCCTTTGCGTCCGCCCCGTACTTTGTACCCGATGGAACCATCTGATCGAAGCACTACGTTCGGGAATCCCGGAGTGTTTTGGGCTGGTGTCGCGGCCGTGATCGTAGGGGTAACCCTCCATCTGCCGATGTACGTCCAA
>DATHGO010000374.1:0-3437 GCA_035317585.1 Gemmatimonadaceae bacterium
CGCCCACAGCTCACCCCGCACCCACTCCAACTCATTGAGCATCCAGACGGTGCTGTCTGCCTCACGCACCTGGATCGTCCGCAGCTCGTGGAATCCAGTTGGATCCAGAACGCGGATTCGACTCGTGCCGTCGCTCATGTATAGCATGCGGCCGTCCGTCGCGAGTCCCCAGCCCTCCCCGGCGTAAGTGAAGCTGTCAATCGGGGCGAGTGTATTCGCATCGTACACGTGCCCCCGACCGCCCCGCCATGTCAGTTGGTAAAGGCGGTTGCCCACCACGGCTATCCCTTCTCCGAATTCTGTCGCCGGCAGCGCCACTCTGCGACGAACAGCTCCTGTCGTTATGTCCACCTCACGCACGTCTGATTGCGACAGGCGTCCTGTGCTTTCGATTAAATGCCCACCATAGGTAGCGAGGCCCTGCGTGTACGCCGCGGTGTCGTGCGGCCAACTTCGGATGACGTGAGCCGAGACGCGAGGCGTGGTTGTATTAAAGGGAACTGCCGGTGGCCGTGCATCGGCGTTGGTCTGCTCCGCCGGTTGCATTCCGGGCGGAAGCGCCGGGGGTCTGTTAGCGCTGCTGTCATTGGCGTCCCCGTCACATGCTGCGACACCGAGCGCCGCCATCAAGCCTATCGTCCGTACGCGCCAACCGCGGAGGCGAATGATGGTCGTCATGAGTGGTGCGCTCACGCCAGCACGGCACTTACATGGCCGGCTAGGCGGCTTGCGATCATCGACCTCAGCGGCTTCGCTTCGCGTGTTGCGCGAGCTTCGCCGGCGCCTGACACCGCCACGCCTCCCCGATGAGCACCTTGAGATCTTTGACCGTCACAGCATCCAGTCGTACCAGGACAGCTGGGAAGCCGTCGTAATGCGGCTCGGTAAAGAACTTTTCCCCGTCGGCGGACAACAGCGCGTTCTTCTGGCCCTCGTTAGCGACGCGCACCGCGATCACTCCGGGGTTGGGAACGCGAGGTTTTTTTGGCTTGACCCGTTCCATCCACACCCAGACGAATCCCTTGAGCTTTCCCTTGCTTGGGACCGAAAAGGCGAACCCAGCACCCGCCTCCTCGACCGCAGGCAACGACAAAGCAATGCGACGGACGTCAGTCTGACTTGCCATCGGGGCTTCCTGTTTTAGATCTCCCAGTTCGACAGGACGATCCCGCCATCCGCCGGCCGCGACTCGGCGTATTCGTGCAGGGACATCCTCAGGTCGGTCCACCTGACTCTGGCGCCACGCACCATCAGCCTGCGATAAACGTCGCCGTACTGACCCTGGATCCTGATCGCGACCCTACGCGCCGATTTCGCGCGGGCGTGAGCACAGAGTTGTGTTACCAGCTGATCAAAATCGGCTTCGGTCTTCGCGGCCATCTTGAGCACGCGCATTTCTTCCGTCACGCGTCCCTCGACCAGCGGCACCGAATGGCACACAGCAAACGACACAATGTCGTTCCCCTTCCGCACGAACAGCGTGTCGCCGAGCTGGTGCTGCGCGGTGAGAACGATCTCGCGCGTGTAGTCGTATCCGGGCGCGAGCTGCTCGATCAAAGACCGGCACTGTCTGAGCGCCAGCTCCCGCCCGTGCGGATCCAGCGAGGACATCGTCGTTGACTGGATTCCGGCTCTCGCTGCCTCGAGGGTCACGGTGACAGTGAGGTGTCCTGGCGTGAAACCGAGCGCGGAATAAAAACCGACGTTGTCCATTGTGCGCGGCATCGTCTCGAGCCCGATCACTTTCGCGCCCTTCTTTTTCAGCCAGTCCACCCCATAGGAAACGATCATCTTGCCGATTCCCTGGCCCTGATAGTCGGGGTGCACAGCCAATGGCCCCATCCACCCCTCGACACCCGAGCGATGGATCATGTTGAACGCCGCGATTCCGTCGCGCGCGTTGCGCCAGATCATCGCGCCATCTTCGGCGTCCGTAATGGCAAACTTCCACACCGCGGGATTCAGGTGCGGCACCCGGACGCCAACCATTCCATCCTTGCGGTAACGCTCGGTGAAGGCCTCACTGAACACGGCGTTGAGCGACGGAATCTCGCGCACGCTGACGCGCTCGGGCGTCTCCGCCACCCACGCATGCCTCCAGTTGCGCGCGAACGCCATTATGCGCCCGCTCCCGCCGTGCTCTCGACCGTTTCCTCGGCCTCCCGCGGACGCACTCGCTCGGCCCGTTCTGTCGCGATCGGCTCCAGATCATCGCTGACCACAATGGCGTCCACTTCGCTCTCGGTCACGACCGAGCAACCGCGGTCCGGGTCGTAGCCAACGTTGATCACGCGGTCCAGTCCTTCGCGCACCGGCTCGATATGCGTGATGAGAATTACCTGCTCGAAGCGGTCCTGGAGCCCGCGCAGCAGTTCGACGACGTTGAACCGCCTCGCCTCGTCCAGAGACCCGAAAACCTCATCGAGAATGAGCAGCGAAAAGCTCTGCCCCGCGCGCTCCGCGATCATCTGCGAGATCGCCAGGCGGAGCACCAGGTTGGCGAGATCCTCTTCACCACCCGACAAAACCGGCTTCTGAATTCCATCCTCCAGAATAACGATGTTGTACTGATCGTCCAGCTCCATCTCGGTGTAGCGCGCATCGGTGAGCTCGCTCAGGAACGCGCTCGCCAGCTCCGACAGCTCGGGACGGAGCTGGAAGTTCAGATCGGTGCGAAGGTCCGAGAAGGCGCGGTCCAGCTCGTCGTGCATCCGGCGGTCGGTCTGGAGCACGTCGAGCTCGGCGACTTTTTTCTTCAGTTCTTCAGCCGCTTCCTGGGCCGCCGCCAGAGCGGCCGTCGCGCCGGACACCTGCTCCTGCGCGCGGGCGGCCGCAACCTTCGATTCCTGAAGTTCCAGGCGCACGCGGTCATAATCCGCCTTCAGATCGTTGAAATCCTTTTCCGTGAAGGAGATCTGAGTGCGTCGCGTGCGAAGAGTACCGAGGGTCGACTGCACGCGCATGAGGTCCTGCGCGATGCGCGTCTGCTCGAGCTTGAGCTGCGGCTCCCGTTCCAGCATTGCCTGAAACCGCCCGGCCTCTGCCTCCATGGGAGTCAGCCGATCAACCTCCGCGATCACCTCGGCGTGCCGGGCAGGATCGTATCCCGGTGGAATCCGCGAGATGTCCCGTTTCATTTGCACCTCGCGCTGCTGCTTCAGCGCGATGTCGCGCACGATCGTCCCCAGCTCCTGCACCGCGAGCTGGACCTTGGCGAGCCGGCGCTCGAGGGTGCCAACCTCCTGCATCAGCGCGCGCCGCTTCTCATCGAGCTGGTGGACGTCCTCGGGCATCTGCTCCAGCTGCTCAACGCGCGCCTTGTAGTAGCTCCCGTCGACGTTCACAGTCTCGATCAGCTCGTCGAGATGCTCGACCACCGTGTGGAGACTTCCACCCAGCGGGCGGCTGCAAGTCGGGCACTCGCCGTCCTCGCCGAG
>DATHGO010000375.1:0-4970 GCA_035317585.1 Gemmatimonadaceae bacterium
TGCAGCTCGTCCGCGATGCGCGAGCCGTCGTACATTTTGCGCAAAGCTTCGACGATTCCGCGCGAGTGCACGCTGACGGTGCGGCCCACCTCGGTCGAGAAAATGAATCGACTCGAGACACCTTCGATGTTCGAGTCGAAAACGAGCCCCACGACCTCGGCGTTTTTGTTGATCACGGGGCTGCCCGAATTGCCGCCGATGATGTCGTTGGTGGAAACGAAGTTGTACGGAGTCGAGAGATCGAGGTTGTTCTTCCGTTCCACCCAGCGCCGCGGAAGCTTGAACGGATCCTTGTCGTCGAACGCCGCCGACCGCTCGTACAGACCGTAGAACGTGGTCTTGTACGGTGCGATGGTCCCGTTGCTCGGGAACGACTTCACCACTCCATCGCTGATCCGAAGAGTGAACGTCGCGTCGGGGGGAAGCGCGGTTCCGTAGGCGGCGAACAATGCCTGGCCGATCTTCTCACTGTTCGTCGCGATGATCGCGTTCAGCGCGTTGGCTCTGGTGGTGACGGCGCGATTGAGCGGATCCACTGCGCGCACCCAGGCGATCAACGGATCCGTGGAGGCGTTGACCGCTGGCTCTCCACCCTGGAGCAGCGACTGACGGAACGCCAGATCCCCGACTTTGGTGTTCCGCACGAGGTCGGCAGCCACAGCGTCCGGCGTACGACCGCGAAGCGCGACCTGCAGGAACGGATCGTTGGGAGGTAACTCGCTCTGTGCCGCGCGGAGTTGCGCGGCGATCGCGAGCCGCTCGAATGCGGTGTCAATGGGGACGGGCTGGGAGAGCGACGCCTTGATGTTGTTGAGTCCTGCGCCGCGGTACTGCGGAAGGCGAGCTGAATCCGGCTTGCTGCTCTCCGTTGCAACGCGGACCAAACCGGCGCCCAGCTGGAGGAGTGTCGACCCACCGCCGAAACCTCGATAGCGAAGCTGCGGATTGAATGTCGCCAGCTCGCGTTGCGCCTGCGCGATCGCATCCCAGGTCCCGCCGTATTGCGCCTGAAGCTTCGGGTCCGCCGCGACGCGCGCCCGGAACTCCTGCTCGAACGCGCGCTTCTTGGCCATGCTCAGCGTGTCGATCAGTCCGGCGCGGTAGCCGGTTACTGCCTTCTGCGAGTTGGCCACGCCGAAGACATCGTTCTGGTACCGCCGAGCGGCCGAGGTGTCCGTACGGGCGAGCTCGGCGTAGATGGCGAGCGCGCGCTTGTACGCCGCGAGTGACGCGGGATAACCGACGTCACGGAGGAATTCCATCTGGGCGATGGTGTTGAGGCGTCCGGTCGACCCCGGATTTCCGACGACGAACACCAACTCGTTCTCGACGGCACCGCCTGCGCTCCACTTGAGATAGTCCGGCGGGCTGTAGGGCTGTCCATTTTCGTAAACGCGGAGCAACGTCAGATCGAGATCGTACCGGGGGTAGGTAAAGTTGTCGGGATCGCCACCGAAGAACGCGATGTCGCCCTCCGGCGCCATCACGAGCCTGATGTCGCTGAAGCGGCGATAGCGATAAAGCGAATAGATGCCGCCCTGATAGAGCGAGACGACCTGGCAGTTCAGCTGCGTTTGTTGATTGCACTCGGTTTGTATCTGAGTGACAACCGCGGTGCGCTGCGTGGCCTGCGCGGCGGGAGTCTGCCCGGTGATCGCGCTCCGGACCCTGTCGGTGACATTCTGAATCGATTGCAGCTGGTCGACGTAGAGACCCGCGCACTTCTTCTCATCGGCGAGAGTTCGTGCGGCGAATCCGGTCTCGATGTAGTTCGAGTCCGCGGGTGAGGCGGCAGCCGTGCAATCGCGTCCGCAGTGATGATTGGTCATCACCAGTCCCCGAGCGGACACGAACGACGCGGAACAGTTCGGCAGACGGACAGACGAAAGCCGGACGTGGTCGAGCCATCGCTGATCCGGCGCAAAACCATAGGTCCGGCGCCAGTAGTCGAGCGGCGGTGCGTCGAAGGTCCACATCGTGCCGAACTCAGGTCTGTAGGCGGCCGGCGGGAGCTGTGTTGCCTTCTGGGGGACTTGTCGAGTCGTGACGCCCTGACCCGAGGCCTGACTGGATACAACGAGGGCGGAGGCGAGCGCCAGCGCGCGCAGCACGGATCTACTCGTCAACATTTTCGTCTGTCCTGTAGGTGAAGGTTTCGCGAACCCGAGTTGCAAGATGCCGACCGCCACATGGCGTCAGCTTGTAGCTCCTTCCTGGCCGGTCTAGATTGCACGGACTCATTCGAAACCCCTGACCCGGCATCGATGTCACAGCGCAATCGCACGCTCCAGGAAACGACGACCTCACACAGCCCCGCCGAAGTACTGCGGTCGGCAAAGGACTTTTTCGCCCGCCAGACCGGCATCTACGCCGCCTTTCCCGAGCAGGAGTCGAAAGCGCATGTCACCCTGCGCGGGCAGGGTGGAGAAGAGGTCGTGATCGCGGCCATTCCCGGCGCGGGCGAGACCAAGGTCACCGGCTCGACGTACTTATTCGATCAACAGATCGCCCGCTTCTTCGCCACGCTCGCGCCGGTGCCCCTCGCCGTCGCCACCGAAGGCGGAGAATGACGGCTCCGACGCTGTTCGTCAGTGGTTTGAGAACGCGGGGCGCAGCCTACAAGCTCGGCTCAGGGTCGGGACCGGTGCTTCAGCTGAGGGCACAGGTCCTGGAGGCCTGGGATGCCATCCGCATCGATGCGGATCCGTCGGCGTCCGTGAAGAGCCTGAAGCACCTCGCGTTGAAAGAGCTCTATCCCGATGTCCGGAACGACGACGAATACGTCGTCAAGTTGCACGGCTGGGAGATCCTGGACGAGGACGCCCCGATTTCGTCCACCGAGGCGAAGAACGGGTCGATCTTTCTCATCACCGACCGCCGCCGGCGACCGGTGGAGTAGGCGTCCCGCGCGATGCGGGCCGCGTTCATCTCCCACAGCGACTGCGGACGACACGACACCGGATGGGGCCATCCGGAGCACGTCGGGCGACTGCGCGCGATCACCCGGGCGTTGCGAGATGACCCCGAGCTGTTTCACACCGTCGAGCACCTCGAGGGACGTCACGCGACCATCGAGGAGCTCGAGCTTGCGCATGATCCCGCCTACGTTCGGTCGGTCAGGGTGATCGCCGAGCAAGGAGGAGGCCGGCTCGACGCGGATACCGTGACGAGCAGCGGATCGTGGGACGCGGCTACCGCTGCCGCCGGCTGCGTACTCATGGGCGTGGATCTCTCGGTGAGTGGCGTCAATACGCGAAGCTTCTCGTCTGTACGCCCGCCGGGGCACCACGCCGTTCATAACCGCGCGATGGGATTCTGCCTCTTCGGCAACGTCGCGATCGCCGCGCACTACGCACGCAAGAAACACGGGCTGCAGCGGATCCTGATCGTCGACTGGGATGTCCACCACGGAAATGGCACCCAGGCACTGGTGGAGAACGAGCCGGACATCCATTTCGTCTCGATGCACCAGTGGCCGTGGTATCCCGGAACCGGAGCCTCCGATGATCGCGGTCTTCACGGGACGGTGTGGAATATTCCGAAACCGGCCGGACTACCGCGCTCCGAGTACGTTCAGGCACTCGAGCGCGGCATCGACGCCGCGACTGAGGGCTTCGTGCCGGAGCTGATACTGATCTCCGCCGGATTTGACTCCCTCGCCGGCGACCCCCTGGGCGGTTTCACTCTTGAGGCTGATGACTTCGAGTCCCTTACTCGGTCGCTCGTGGCACGTGCGGAATCCTGGTGTGGAGGTCGCATCGTCAGCGCGTTGGAAGGCGGATATGTGCCCGACAGGCTGGCTCAGGCGGCGCTCCGTCACCTGGGCGCGCTCGCCACCTAGCCGCTAACTTCAAAGCAGATGAGCGCTGCACTCAGACCGCTCCAGGACGTCAGGCCTACGGCGGAGCCCCGTCCCTGGAACTGCCGATACGATCCGAGCGGCGGGATGAAACAGTACCTATCCCCCGACGAGATCGCCCGGGCCCTTGCATCAGGCGAAGGCACGCTCTGGGTCGACGTCGATACCCGGGATGCGAGCCAGGTTTCGATTCTCAAGGACACCTTCGACTTCCATCCGCTTGCGATCGAAGAAGCCGTCAATCCGGAATCCCGGGTCAAGCTCGAGGAGTTCGACCGTTATGTGCTGCTCATTGTCCGCACCGTGGGCTTCCGCGAGACGACCGCCGATCCGTACGACCTCGATACGGTCAACATCAGCTTCTTCCTTGGGAAGAATTATCTCGTCACGGTGCATGGAGCCGACACCAATCCGGTGGCCGCGACGGCGGAGCTGCTCAAGCGGAAGCCCGAGCTGGTTGCGCACGGACCGGCGAAACTGATGCACGCAATCCTCGACCAAGCCGTCGACGCCTACTTCCCGATCATCGACCAGCTGGACGAGTTCATGGATAGCCTCGAGGAGAGGATCTTCGCACAGTTCGACCAGAATGTGCTGCGGGAGGTCTTTGCGGTGAAGCGCCTCGTGCTGACCTTGAGACGCCACTTGGCGCCTGAGCGCGACGCCATGAGCATTCTGACGAATCGACCCAGTACTCTCCTCACCCCGGACACCCAGATCTACTTCCGGGATATCTACGACCACGTTCTGCGGATTTACGACTCCCTCGAGAATTTCCGGGATCTTCTCAGCAGCACCCAGGAGAGCTATCTAACACAGGTCTCCAATCGTCTAGGGATGGCGACCAAGGCTCTGGGCGTAGTCGCCACCGTCACGCTTCCGTTCGTCGTGGTGAGCGGAATGTGGGGAATGAACTTCGAGCATATTCCGCTTCACAATCATCCGCACGGCTTCATGATCCTGGTTTTCGCGCAGATCGCTCTTGGTCTGACCATCCTTGCTGGTCTCAAATGGCGCAAACTGCTGTAGGTCTCCGCTTGTACGGTGTTGCCGCCGTAGAGTCGGGACACACGACGTCGCTGGCCGAAGGCACGACGCTCGTGCATTATCG
>DATHGO010000376.1:0-5074 GCA_035317585.1 Gemmatimonadaceae bacterium
GATCTCGATACGGTCAATGTTGTCCGTGGTAAGGTGGCTGAAATCGAAAGAACCGCCGGGTGCGTTCACCGGCACTCCGTCGATGAGCACCTTGGTGTAGCGACTCTCCCCACCGCGGAGAAAAAGCGAGGTGATGCCGCCAAAGGAGCCTGTTTGAACGATCGATGCACCCGGGACTTCGCGAAGGGCGTCCGTCACTCGCGTAACTCCGCGCGCACGCAGGTCGTCGCCCAGGAGAACGGTCACAGCCTGCGAAAGAGTGGCGGCGGGTCTCGGGACTTTGGTGGCAGACACAACGACAGTTCCGAGCTGCGCCGTGTCTTTAGCCTGGGCGCCGGCCTTGGGGCTCGCGATCACGGAAAGCACAGACGCTACGACGATGAATAGTGATTTGCGGTTCATGTTTTTCTGAGAGTAAGAGTCGTTGGTTTAAGGTTCAGAGTTGAACTGGACGTCGAAGCGGAACGAGCGCGGGCGCCCCCACCGCGGGATCGCGTGTGATCACGACGGGCCAGCCGTAGATCGCTTCGAGCCGGTCGGCTCGCATGACTTCGGTGGGCGATCCGCTCGTCGCTACTTTTCCGTGGTCGAGCAGAACGATCGTGTCGGCGAAGCGGGCGACGAGGTTGAGCTGGTGGCTCACGAGGAGCACAGCCAACCCCGAACGAGCAAGCGATGACATCAGCTCGAAGATCGCCATCTCGTGGGCGACATCGAGGAACGTCGTCGGCTCGTCGAGCACGAGGGCGGGAGACTTCTGCGCGAGAGCCCGGGCGATGCGGACGCGCTGCCATTCACCGCCGGAAAGCGCGTCGGTGTCACGGCCGGCGAGCTCTTCCACTCCGGCCTGCGACAGGGCCTCGCCCACCGCAAGCTCGTCCTCTTTCGATGGCGCACGCCAGAGACCCAGGTGCGGATAACGTCCGAGAAAGACGTACTCCCGAACCCGGATCGGAAATGCCGCCTCTTCCCGCTGCGGAACGACCGCGACGTTTCGCGCTAGCTCCGCGTACGAGAGCGACCGCACGTCACGACCGTCGATCGTGGCCGATCCGCGCGGGATGTCGGCGCGTCGTAGCAGCGCTCTTACGATAGAGCTCTTGCCAGAACCGTTTGGTCCCGCGAGGGCCGTGAGCTTGCCGCGCGCGCTGACGAAGCTTACACCGTCAACTGCGTTCAATCGCGCGCCGGCGTACGAAACGACGAGGTCTCTGAATTCGATCACGACGTACGCCGGAGCTGGACGAGAAAGAACGGAACGCCGAGCAGCGCCGTGATCGCGCCGAGGGGCAGCTCGGTCGGCGCCGCGACCGTGCGCGCCGCGAGATCCGCGGCGACTACGAGCGTCGCACCGATCAGCCCCGCTGCGAGCACGAGCGGGCGGTGAGCGCGCAACCCCATTCTCCTCGCAATGTGGGGGACGACCAGACCCACGAATCCGATGAGACCGGCAGCGGAGACGGTCGCGGCAGCGAGGAGCGCTGCGAGCAGGAAGGCTCGCCGCCCGGATCGTTCCGCGTCGACACCAAGCGACGCCGCGGTATCCTCTCCGAGAGAGAGCACGTCGATCTCTCGGGCCCAGTAGACCAGCGCTCCCCCGGCGACGAGTATGCTCACCGCCAACCACGTGACACGGCGCCAGGTCGCATCTGCCGCGGATCCCATCATCCACCAGAGAGCGCCGCGGATAGTATTGGGCTCGGCTCGCGCGAGCGCCACCATGATCGCGGCATTCGCGAACGCTCCAACGATCACGCCGGCAATGAGCAGTGTTCGCACGTCAGCTCGCGTGCTTCGCCCACCAACCCGGGCGACAGCAAGCGCGACGAATACAGCGCCAATTCCGCCGGCGAATGCCGCAAGCGTGATCACAGCGTCGCTCGAGACGCCAAGCGCGAACGCTATGACGGCGCCAACAGCGGCGCCACCGGAAACGCCGAGCAAGTACGGCTCAGCCAGCGGGTTGCGGAGAGCGCCCTGTAGGGCGGCGCCACTCGCGCCGAGTCCCGCGCCGACCAGCGCGCCGAGCACCACGCGCGGTAGTCTCAGGTTGCGCACGATGGCGATGGCGGTCGGATCGCCTCGTCCGCGCAGCGCGTCGATCACCGCGGCGAGCGACACCGACACGGCACCCCGTGCGACGGCGATCATCGCTATTGCGAGTAGTGCCGCGATGAGCCCGAGCCAATACCAGCCGCGAAACTGCTTCACCGAACCGTACCGGGGTGGAACAGACTCGCGAGCGAGACCGCGGCCTCCCCGAGCCGAACGGACGGTCGCGCTACTAGCAGCGTGTCCACAACCAGGATTTTCTTTTCCCGCGCCGCGCGGACGATGCCCCAGCGAGGGTCGGATTCGATCTGCCTCGCTCCGATTGGTCCCGCCAAAATGAAATCAGGATCGCGTCGCGCGACGTCCTCGAGGGATATCTCCGCGGACGGACTCCTGATGTCAGCGTAGACATTCCTGGCTCCGGCAATGTCGACGAGCTCGTTCATGAAGCTGCCGGCCCCGACGGTAATGAGCGGGGCGTCCCAGATGTGCCAGAACACCGTTGGTCGTGAGCTCCCCTTCGTCGCGGCTTCCACGCGGTCGAGCGTGTTCTGGACTGAGTCGATCACTGCCCTGGCGCGTGAAGAATCGTGGAGAATCGCGCCGAGGAGCGAAACGGTGCGTCGAAAGTCCGCGATGTGGTCAATTCTGAGAGACAGAGTGTTGACGCCCGCCGCTCGAAACCGTTCGGCCGCAGGCCTGTTGTCCTGGCTCGCATACAGGATCACCAGGTCTGGATGCGCGCCGAGCACTACTTCGATGTTGGGACGCATCCCGTCTCCGAGAGCGGGGATCAGCTTCGCCGAATCGGGCCAGAGATCGTACTTCGTGCGCCCGACGAGTCTGGTGCCGGCGCCCAGGGTGAAAACGATCTCGGTCGTCGCGGGGTTGAGAGAAACGATTCGCGTTGGCGTCGCACCAGTCCGAACCGGGTCTCCGAAGTCATCGCGCACGGCGGCGACTTCGCGGCTCGACTTCTCACACGCGGTGAGCGCGAGTGCGAAGAAGAGGCAACATGGAATTGATCGAGGGCGAAAAAACAAAAAACGGACACTCCTACCCGAGGAATGCCCGCAACGAGCACGCGCCAAAACGACGCCTGACCGCCACCAGGACCTCCCCCGAGGTTCTGTGAAAGTGGCGCGGACGAGAGTCGTCTCCTGGCTCCGGGCCGCCGGACTCACCTTCCCGACTGCTCCTGCAGTCAGTGGCGTTACGAGTCTGCGTTATTGCCCGTTACAGTGGCGGGGCCGCACCGGCGTTGCACCGGTTTCCGTGGCTCCCGTCCGCGATCAATTATTGGGCGAAGCTATCTACGTCGAAGCGCCCGCGCAAGCGCCAGGACCATCGCGCCTCCGATCAAGAGCGTAAGCGCGACGAGATAACGCGGATCGATCGATCGCGTCGTCGGCGGCGGCGCCGGAAGATCAATCACCGCCACGGATTTCTCGGGCATGTCCGAGGCGAGGAAGCGGCGGAAGTTGCGCTCGTCGACCGTAACCGGGTCGACTTCCTTCAAATGGGGACCGGTGACACTACCCGCTTTTTCCTCGATCAGTATTTCGTAGATCCCTGTTTCGGTCTCGAGCGGAAGCTTGAGCGGGAATGACTGTGCGGGCAGCGAGTAGGAGAAAGACAGCTGCTTGATTCCAGGCGCCAGGGGCGCGAAGACGCTGACGACGCCGTTCGCGTAGGAGACTGCCGCGGCGGAGATGTCGCCCTGGCTAACCTTGAAATCGGCGGCTCCGGGAACGATATGAGTTCGCCACGTTGCACTCGCCGGATTGTCGGCGACCGCGATTCGCGTGACGGAGCTGTCGTTGGAGAGATCGTAGACCTCGACGATCGATCTGCGCGCATTCGCGTCGGCGGCCGACACCACCACGTGGTGCCCGCGCAAGCTCATCGGAACATGGCCCGACGTGGTATCGAACACAGTGATCTCGCCATCATCGCCGGTCACCCTTCCCTCGGCGAGAGGTTGAGTAAAATAGGCAATTCCGTCGTGCGAAGCCGAGACAAAATAGATCGCGTCCGCACTTCCGGTGCGCGCGTATTTGAAGGAGTAACGTCCCCGGGAATCCGACCGAACAGAGTCGAGTGGACCAGCGCTGTCCGGTCCGACGCGGTGCAGAACGACCCACGCTCCGCTTACCGGATCCATTCGCTGGCCACCCGGGCGAACGATCCGTCCGGACACCTGCTGCGGGACCGATGGGAGTGCGGCCTGCAGGACGAGCAGGACCGCGAGCTTACATATTGAACTTCCCAAAATCTTCGGGTCGCAGGTTCTCGAGGTACTCCTTCAACTGGTCGGCTGACATCTCGTCCGACGGCTCGGCCAGAGTTTCCGGGGGGGTCTGCCCTTCCTCGAGGAGAAGCGCGGTGAGAAGACTCTCCTGCGCGAAGATCGGCGCTTCGAATCTGAGCGCAATCGCGATGCTGTCGGAAGGACGCGCGTCGATGTGCACAGCGCCGGAGTCTCGCGCGATGTGAAGCTCCGCGTAAAACGTGCGGTTCTCGACCTTGGTAATGTTGACTCGGCGAAGAGTGCCACCCATGCCGATGATAAGATTCTTGCAGAGGTCGTGGGTGAGCGGCCGCTCGCGCTTGAGCTTGTTCATCTCGATGACGATCGATTCCGCCTCCGGCTGACCGATCCAGATCGGTAGCAGCCGCGCCCCGCCCTTCTCCTGCAGAATCACAACGTAGGAGTTAGTGGAGCGATCGAGACCGAGGCGCATCACTTCGACTTCGACGAGTTGCATCAAATCAAGTTAAGACGTTGGGGCTGGAAAGTGGAAAAGCTGGCCACCAGAGGCGGCCAGCTTTCATACACCATCGGCCGTTGAACGCTGCCTACTTCCCCTCTACTGCCTTGCGCAATTCCGACACGCGATCCAGGCGCTCCCAGGTGAAGAGCGTTCCCTTGCCGTTCTTCTTCGGGGCGCGGCCGAAATGCCCGTACGAGGAGGTCGGGCTGTATATCGGCTTCCTCAGATCGAGGGCTTCGATGATTCCC
>DATHGO010000377.1:0-5886 GCA_035317585.1 Gemmatimonadaceae bacterium
TTGGCTCCTCACCCGCACAACCAGCTCGGCACGATCCACGGGTTTGGTGAGAAAGTCTTCGGCTCCCGCGTTCAGCCCTAGCATCCTCGCATTACTATCGTCCAGTGCCGTGAGCATGATAATGGCGATGCTCTTGGTGGCCGGGTCGCCCTTGATCTTTCCCGCCACCTGATACCCGTCCATGCCCGGCATCATGACATCGAGCAGGATGAGGTCGGGCGGTTGCACAGCAACTATGGCGAGCGCTTCCTCGCCGCTCGCGGCGGTCAGAAGGACGAATCCTTCCGGCGCCAGCATTATCTCCAGCAATTGTCTGTTTTGGAGCTTGTCGTCGACGATCAGAATGCGCGCCGGTGTCTCGGCGATATCGGGGACGGCGTTCATCTTCTCGTCGCTCATTTTAAGCAGGGACGTTCACCAGGTGCGCCGAGATCGTCGCCAGGAACTCCCGGTATGCCAGAGGTTTGGCGATGTAACCATCACACCCCGCGGCGCGAATGCGCTCCTCGTCGCCTTTCATCGCCAGGGCGGTGAGGGCGATTACCGGTATGGCGCGGGTCGCAATGTCACGCTTGAGGAGTGCGGTGGCTTCAAGGCCGTCCATGCCCGGCAGCTGGATATCCATCAGGATCAGGTTGGGTTGCCCATCGCGAGCCAGCGTCAGCCCAGTTTCAGCATCCCTGGCGCTAACCACAGTGTGGCCGGCGGATTCCAGCAAAAACTTCGCCAGTTTCATATTGGCGGCGTTATCCTCGACCACCAGAACCGTCGCCATGTCAGACGACCGCGTGGCGTCCCGACATTGCCCGCCGGACTTCGGCCATGAAGCGGTCACGGTCGAAATCTGCTTTTTCCATGATCGTAGCGACGTAGCCATTCAGCTTGCTGCGGTCCTCGGGCGTGATCCGCTTGGCGGTGACAACCATGATCGGAATGTGAGCCGTTTCGGGATATCCGCGGAGAGCCTCAACCACGTCGAAGCCATTCACCTCCGGCATCATCAGATCCAGCACGATCAAATCCGGCAGCTCCCGCTTCGCGGACTCGATCGCTTCGCTCCCGCCGTATGCGCGGATGACGCTGCTTGCCAAGTCCTGGATACGCGCGGCGATCAACTCCACAGCCTTGGGATCGTCATCGACCACGAGGACTTTGAGCGTTTGACCCGGCGATAGAGGCAACAGACCCAGCTCGACGAGCGAGTCGTACAACTCCTTCCGGGATATCGGTTTTTGCATGACCGCGGCGGCCCCGAGAGCGAATCCCTTGTTGCGATCCGCGACGATGGAAATGATCACGACCGGGATGCAGCTGAGTGCCGACACCTGCTTGATGCGACTGAGGAATTCCCAGCCGTCCATTGTGGGCAGCATGATGTCCAGAGTAATCAACGACAGAGGCTGCTGCACTGCGAGAGACAGCGCTGCCTCGGCGGTCGAGGCGTGCAGCACCTTGAACCCTTCCGCCTCGAGTTGCACCCGGATCAGCTCAGCGGATTTGAGGTCGTCTTCAACTACGAGCGCGGTGCGAACTCCGGGCAGCGCTTCAATGGGCGACGCGGACGGCACTCTTACCGACGTCAGTACGTCTTGCTCCTCGGCCCGGAGTGGGAGCCAGACCGTGAAGCACGTTCCTTCGCCGACGACGCTCTCCACCGCCACCGTTCCACCGTGCAGCTCGGCGAGGAGTTTCACCATCGCCAAGCCGAGCCCCGTCCCTTCGAATTTTCGCGCCAAGCTGGCGTCGATCTGGCTGAAAGGCTTGAACAGGTGCTCCAGCTCCTCAGGCGAGATCCCGATACCGCCGTCGGTGACGCTGATCTTGAGAAACTCCGCAAACTCGTTGTCGGCCAACGGAAAGCTTCGACCGGTTCCAGTGCCGGAAAGCTGGCCGACTTCGGCGCGAGGAACACGGGCTGCGTGGAGGGTCACTCGACTACCATCGACTGTGAACTTGACCGCGTTGGAAAGAAGGTTGTACACGATCTGCTTGACCTTGCGCCCGTCGGCCCGAATAGAGCCCAGATCCTCGGTCTCGTCCATGACGAGGGTGATGTGCCGCGTCGCGGCTTTCCCCCTGATGATCGACAGGCTGTTGGCGAACAGCGGCGACAATTGTACCGCCTCCAGGTCGAGCAACATCTTGCCGGCTTCCACCTTGGACAGGTCGAGGATGTCGTTGATCAGGGAGAGCAGATGCTTGCCGCTCTTGAAGATGTCCCCGATGTAGCCTCGCTGTTGATCGGTCATGTCGCCCATCAGCCCGTCACCGAGAACCTCCGAGAAACCGATGATGGCGTTCAGCGGCGTCCTCAGCTCGTGCGACATGTTGGCGAGGAATTCCGACTTCATGCGGCTTGCGTCTTCCAGCTCGATGTTTTTCTGCTGCAATGTCTGCTCAAACACCTTCAGCTCCGTCATGTCGCGCGCAGCGGCGAACACCCCTTGCAGTTTCCGGTCACGGTCATGGAACGTGCTAGCGTTGTACGACACCACCGTGAGCGTGCCGTCTCTCGCGCGCGCAGTGAGCTCGTAGTTGGTGACCTTCCCTTCCGTCAGGACGCGATTGATTCCTGCCTCGGCCCTGGCCGAGTCCGTGAAGTAATTCTTGAACGGCGCCCCGATCAGCTCGTCACGCGTGCACCCGGTCAGAGCCTCCATCTGCTTGTTGACGTCAGTGATGATGCCGCGCGGATCCGTGGTCATCAGCGCGTCGATGTTTGATTCGAGTAGCGAGCGGTTGTAGAAATGCTGGTCGCGCAGGCGCTGATCGAGCTTCATCCGCTCGTCTTCGATCTGCTTGCGGGCGGTGTTGTCGGTTCCGATCAGCAGATAGCCGATGATGGCGTCCTGCGCATCGCGCAGCGCCGTAACCGACACTACCGCTGGAAACCGGCTTCCATCTTTGCGGAAGTAAGTCAGCTCGTAGATGTCCTCGATTCCGCGCGAGGCCTTGAACACCAACGCCTCAAAACCCGGCGCAATCGGCGTTCCGAGCTCGACGCTGAGCGCTTTCGCGCGCGCGATCACTTCCTGCGGATCAGAAATGTCGGCCGGTGTGATCTTGTTCATCACTTCCGCGGCGGAGTAGCCAAGCATGCGCTCGGCACCGACGTTGAAAATCTGAATGACGCCTTTCGCGTCGGTTGCTATGCTGGAGAAGTTGGCGCTGTTGAAGATGGCGTTCTGTAGGGCACCTGCCTTGAGCAACGCGTCCTCCGCCAGCTTGCGAGCGGTGTTGTCGGTGCCGATCAGCAGATAGCCGATGATGGCGTCCTTTGCGTCCCGCAGCGCCGTAACCGAGACCACGGCCGGGAACCGGCTTCCATCTTCGCGTATGTAGGTCAGCTCATAGATGTCTTCGATGCCGCGTGACGCCTTGAAGACCAGCGCGTCGAAGCCGGGAGCAATCGGGGTTCCGAGCTCCACGCTCAGGGCTTTGGCGCGGGCGATCACTTCCTGCGGATCGGAAATGTCGGCCGGCGTGATCTTGTTCACGACCTCCTCGGCCGTGTACCCCAACATTCGCTCGGCGCCGACGTTGAAGATCTGGATCACGCCCTTCGCGTCGGTGGCGATGCTGGAGAAATTGGCGCTGTTGAAAATCGCGCTCTGTAGAGCCCCGGCATTGATCAGCGCCTCGGCGTGTGTGGCGTCTGGGTTTACGTCAACACTTTTGTCGGTCCTTCTGTTGCTAGTACGCATATGCCCCCGGCTTTCCTTTGTTCTGATTCTGGCGCGTTACGCGCCTAGCGTTTCGAGGACCGGGTGAAGCGTCCAAAGAAATTGCTCCACCCTCCAGTACTCGTCATCCACGACTGTTGGTTCGCCGCGCGCAGTCTCTGTTCCGTCAAGCCAACCGTACGACGCGCGCGCGGCTTGGCGCCGAGATCGGCCTCGTTGATCATGGCCAGTGTTTTTTCCTTCTTGAGCGCCGTTGCATTCGCGTCCGGATTTTCGCGCGGACCGAACAACCTTTCTGTGAGTTTCATTGGTGTGTTTTGTGGTAGGTGGTCAGGCGGACGCGATCGAAGGATTTCTGGCGTCGGCCATCGCCGTCCGGGGCTGATCCCATATCCCGAGCGGCTGGAGAGCGTGCTGCGAAATGAACCCACAGTGCTCGCACACGATCATGACAGCGGGGATGGTCGTTCTTTCTTCGCTGTTGCGGTCCATCGTCGCCTGCACTTCGATCCGCGAGTACTCACTCACTGTCCATTGGCTGTCGCGGCAACGCGGGCAGCTTCCTGCGCCGCGAGCTTTCAGAGCCGCGATGATCTTGTGCTTTTCGTCCGCGGAAATTCCCTTGTAGTGATTCATGGTATTCCTCGATAGGTTGGTGACGTTGCTGGAAAGCGGCTGGCAGCCGCTTCGGCGGGAGGGAGACTGCGTGGCAGCGACTCTCTATCGCCCTGGTTGGGAGGCGCGGAGAAATCGGCTCCGGCAGTAACTACGATCGGCTGATACGCTTCTACGCACCACGCTACCGCCTGTCTCGAGATCGCCCGGAGCGTATGGGAAGGAAACGGCAGCGGGTGACGAGGATCGGTCTTCGCGAGCCGCACCATTTCGCGGACTTCGACGACGATTTCGGAGAGCGAGAGTCCGCGCTGCTGCTCGGCGACTACCTTCGCTCTTACGGAAGCGCGAAGCGTATTGATGAACGCAAAAAGCCCTTCGTCGTCCCGGGAAACGAGGTCATCGGCCGACCCAGCAATTGAGTCTTTCATGAGCCCCCTGGCGGAGAGAAAGGCGTCGCCAGTAGCGCCGGGATGCTGCCCCACGATTGGAGGCAGATCGGAAATGCGGGCTGGTGGGAACTTTCCGCACATGATCACTTGGTGATCTATTGTTAAATCTAATCGGTCAGTGCCGGGAAAGGGGTCAGCGTCCAACCGCCCAAATACATCCTCGAGAGGCGCGTGGCTGCATCCTTGCTATTCATAGCAACGCTGTCAGACGCCCTATTTGGTGAGGCGGCACAGCCCAAACGGCGACACCTTTCTGCAACGGCGCTCACGCCCACGCCTCCGCAGCCAAGTGAGGCAAAATGTCAATTACGGAAAGGTTGATTCGAGCTCGCGCGGCGGCTGTCTCGAGCTCGCTCGATCTCGATTCTGACAGTCCTGAGAGCAGAGAGGACTGCCTGCGAAAAGACCTGACACGCCGCCTGAAGAATGTCTGCGACAATCTCTCGAGTGGAGATTTCGAAGCGCTCGTCTTGAAAATGACGCGCGAGCAAATGAGGGGCGAGGGCGTTAGCCACAGCAGGCTTCGCCCGTGCTGACACTTGCCGCCAAACGAGAGGTGCCGCGAGCAGCGAATCGGGCGACAATGAAAGCGGCGGTCTTCGTCGAGCCGGGAAAGATCGAGCTACAGGAGCGACCGATTCCAACAATCGGTCCGACCGACGCGCTGCTTCGCGTCACGACCACGACCATCTGCGGAACCGACGTTCACATTCTCAAGGGCGAATATCCGGTGGCACCGCGCGCGCAAAGATCTCGCGCCTGCTCGGCGCCGAGGTTGTGATCGACCATACGGCGGAGGACCCAGTTGCGGCGATCATGCGGCTAACCGGCGGCCGTGGCGTCGACGTCGCCATCGAGGCGTTGGGGACGCAGGATACGTTTGAGCTTTGTCTGAAGGTTCTGCGCCCGGGAGGCGTACTGTCCAGTCTAGGCGTATACGCGGGCAAGCTGACCATGCCACTCGAGGCGTTTCACGCCGGGCTCGGGGACATTTCCATAGTGAGCACCCTGTGCGCAGGAGGCAAGGAGCGCATGCGGCGATTGATGAGCGTGGTCGGCTCGGGCGGCGTTGATCTTCGCCCTCTCGTCACGCATCGCTTCAAGCTCGACCAGATTGAGGAGGCCTACGATCTGTT
>DATHGO010000378.1:0-23967 GCA_035317585.1 Gemmatimonadaceae bacterium
TGGGGAAGACGCGTTCAAGGTCTGGGGGTGGCGCGTCCCGTTCATTCTTTCGCTTCTGCTCGTCGCGATTTCGTACTACATCAGGATACGGCTCCGCGAGTCGCCCCTCTTCGCGATCCTGAAGGAAACCGGGAAGACTTCACGCGCTCCAATTCAGGAGAGCTTCGGCACCTGGTCCCGGTGGAAGGTCTTTTTCGTAGTGTTGTTCGGGGCTACCGCGGGACAGGCTGTCGTATGGTACACGGGACAGTTCTACGCGCTGCTCTTCATGCAGACGGTTCTGAAAGTGCCGCTCGTCACCTCTTATGTGTGCGTGGCAATCGCCCTCCTGCTCGGCGCTCCATTGTTCGTCTTCTTCGGCAGCCTTTCCGACCGAATCGGGCGCAAGAAGATCATGATGGCCGGCAACCTGCTCGCAGCGCTGCTATACGTGCCGATCTACCACGCGATGAAGCTCTACTCGAATCCGGTAAACGCGGTCGCCCTGACGGCATTGGTATTCGTTCAGGTGGTATTCGTGACGATGGTGTACGGTCCTATCGCGGCGTTTCTGGTCGAAGCATTTCCCGCCAGGATCCGGTACACCTCCATGTCCCTTCCATATCATTTCGGCAACGGCTGGTTTGGCGGGTTCCTTCCCATCATCGCGACCAGCCTGGTTGCGCGCACCGGAAACATCTACGCCGGGTTGGCTTTCCCAATCGTCGTTGCGCTGATCACCGTCGTTGTTGGCTCGCTCTTTCTCAAGGACCAGCACAACGAGAGCATCTGGGCCGAGGTTCAGCCGGGGAGAAATCCAGCTGTGAGCTCGGCGATGGGAATCTGATGGTGAGATTCTCCAGATGATGATACTCGTGGCGGCCGGTCTCATGGCCATAGCACAGAGCCAGGATTCTGTGCTCGAGCGGATTCAGGCGCGTATCGCCGACGAACCGGGCGTTCAGGTTGGGCTTGCGTACGTCGACCTCGCGTCCGGAGACACACTCTTCCTGAACGCGGACACGAGCTTTCACGCCGCCAGCACGATGAAGGTGCCGGTGATGATCGAGCTCTTCCGGCGCGCGAACACGGGCTCGTTCAGAATGAACCAGGGATTGTTGCTGGTGAACCAGTTCGCTTCGATCGTGGACGGCTCTCTCTACGCGCTCGACCCCGGCTCCGACAGCGATTCAACGCTTTATCACCACATCGGTGAGCGGGTGCGCGTCGACACGTTGCTGCGACTGATGATCACCCGGTCGAGCAACTTCGCGACGAACACGCTCATTACGCTGGTTGGTGCAGACGCTGTGACCAGAACAATGCGTTCGCTTGGAGCACAACGGATCCAGGTCCTCCGGGGCGTCGAGGATGGAAAGGCATTCGAAAAGGGTCTGAACAACACCACCACTGCGCGCGACCTGGGGCTCATTCTCCGGGCGATCGAGGAGGGAAGAGCGGCGTCCGCGGGCGCGACGCGCGAGATGCTCGGGATTCTTCAGGCACAGGAGTTCAACGAGAAGATTCCCGCCGGACTCCCGCCCGGAACGCGGGTCGCGCACAAAACGGGCGAGATCACGGCCGTTTCCCACGACGCGGCCATCGTCTATCCGCCGGGAAGAAAGCCTTATGTGCTGGTGGTATTAACGCGCGGCATCCCCGATGGCAGCAAGTCGAGCAAACTGATCGCCGACCTTTCCGCGCTCGTGTACGCCCACAGCGTTAGAGCGGCGGCGGGCGCCGCTTCAGCGCGGGCATCCAACTGATGAAAGTTGCCTTCATCGGGCTGGGCGACATCGGCCAGTTAATGGCATCGCATTTGGCGCGCGATCCATTCGACCTCGTCGTGTGGAACAGGACCGCTTCCAAGGCCGAGGAGTTCGCTCGTAATCACAAGGCTCGTGTGGCTGCGACGCCGGCCGACGCGGTGCGCGACGCCAATGTCGTAATAACCTGTCTGCCATCGTCGGTCGAGGTGGAGGCGGTTCTGCACGGCGAGAATGGGATGCTCGAGGCGTTGCGAAAGGGAGCTGTACTAATCGACTGCACCTCGGGTGACCCGCCGACATCCCGGTCGATCGCGGCCGAGCTGGGCGGGCGCGGCGTGGAGTTCATCGATGCGCCGGTGAGCGGAGGAACAACCGCCGCGAAATCTGGAACGCTGACGGTCATGTGGGGCGGCGAGATCACGGTGTTCGAGCGCGTGCGGCCCGTAATTGAAGCTTTCGGGAAGAAGATCGTCCATGCGGGAGCGGTCGGAGCGGGCGATGCCATCAAGGCGGTTAACAATGCGCTGCTTGCCGTTCACATTCTCTCGACGGCTGAAGGTCTGGCGGTGCTGGTGAAAGCGGGCGTGGATCCGAAGGTGGCGCTCGATGTGATCAACGCGTCGAGCGGGCGCTCAAACAGCTCGGAGAATTTGATCCCACAACGCGTAATCACCAGGGCGTTTCCAAGGACATTCCGGCTGGCGCTGCTGGAAAAAGACATCGGTATTGCCGCCGTGATGGCCGACGACCTGAACGCCCGGACTCCGCTGCTTTCGCTCACGGCCGAGCGGTTTCATGAAGCCCGGGAAAAACTCGGAGAGCAGGCGGACCACGTCGAAGCCGTGAAAATGGTGGAAGAGGAAAACGGCGTGGTGATTAAATAGGAACGGGATCCGAGATCTCAGCAGCGTAGATGCCAGTCGGTGGTAACCGCCACTGCGACGGTACTCCGACCAAACAGGACGTCTAGCTCCGTTTGGCCTGTGCCGCTCGATCGACCTCGGCGATGCGCTGAGCCGCAAGGCGAGGGTCTATCTCCGGAGCGACCTCTTCATCCGAAAGGTCGGACGTCCACTGCGCTCTCTCAACGACCCGCTCTCCGCCGGGGACCAGATTTCCGAACTCCATCTCCGCCCGGCGGCAGAAACGCTCCTGTCTGGCGCGATCTTCCATTTCCAGCGGGAATCCGAGCGTATGCAGACGAGCGTGCATCGCTTCGTGGAGAATCGTCGCCGCGACCTCGGCATCCGAGAAATCCGCGTTCACGGTAAACGTCAGCTCCACCAGACACGCGCGCTGTTCGTGGAAGTACGCTCCCCGGCACGCGAAGCGCTGCACGACGATATAGGCGAAATCTCGCCTGAGATGCCGGAAGTGGTGGGGTACGTAGTGCTCGATGAGGGAAAGACTGCGCTCCAGCCGCGCGATGACAGCGTTGGTGTCGATGTCGGGACGCGTGTTGTACACGATTACGGGAATCCCGAGCACGTCGTGCCTGGTGGCACCACCGGGTTGGCTGTTTCTGGCGAACAGCCTGAGTAGGTCAGCCAGCATCAGACAAAAATAGTGTGTCGCGCCGCCGGGAGTGTCTTCAATTAGCCAGCGCGTCCCGCCATATTTGTGCATTGATGACCACGAAAACCACGACGGTCCTCGACGCCCGGGCCGTCGAGCGCACGCTGAAGCGCATGTCGGTCGAGATCGTCGAGCTCAATCACGGGACGGACGATCTCATCATCGTTGGAATACAGCGTCGCGGCGTTCAACTCGCCGACCGGCTCGTCAAGATGATCGAGGGCGGAGAGGGCGTGACGGTGCCGCAGGGCTCGCTCGACATCACCCTCTACCGAGACGACCTGCAGACCGTCGGGCCGCGACCAGTTGTCGGCCCGACCCATCTGCCGTGGGATCTTGAGGGCAAGCACATCGTGATCGTGGACGACGTGTTGTACACCGGCCGGACCGTCCGTGCGGCGCTCGACGAGCTGGCCGATTTCGGAAGACCGGCTTCCATCTCGCTGGCGGTTCTGATCGATCGCGGGGGACGCGAGCTTCCAATTCATGCCGACGTGGTCGGTAAGAAGGTCGAGGTAGGTGAAGACGAGCGCGTCGATGTGATGGTGGCCGAGCTGGACGAGCGCACCGAGGTCATCATCGTGCCCAAGTCGACGGCGTGACCGGGACCCTCGGCAAGGATCTACTCGGCCTCGAGTCGCTGACGGGCGAACAGATTCGACTCATTCTCGATACCGCGGAGCCGTTCAAGGAGATCAGTGAGCGCGCGATAAAGAAGGTACCTGCGCTGCGCGGCTCAACGATCGTCAATCTCTTCTTCGAGAACTCCACCCGAACACGGATCTCCTTCGAGTTCGCGGAAAAAAGGCTCTCGGCAGATACCGTCAACGTTTCAGTGGCGGGATCGAGCGTCTCAAAAGGGGAGACGTTGGTCGATACGGCACGCAATCTCGAGGCGATGCGGATCGACATGGTCGTCATCAGGCACTCTGCCTCGGGTGCGGCGCAGTTCCTGGCTGAGCGTATTCAGTCCAACGTCATCAACGCCGGTGACGGCACGCACGAGCATCCCACCCAGGGGCTGCTCGACATTCTCACGCTGCGAGACCGATTCGGCGATCTGAAGGGACGGCGCGTCTGCATCTGCGGCGACATTCTGCACTCGCGCGTGGCGAGGTCGAACATCTGGGGCTTGACCAAACTCGGCGCGGAGGTGGCGGTTTGCGGACCACGCTCACTGCTGCCCAATGCAATCGATGAGTTCGGAGTTCGTATCTTCGATCGGGTTGAAGAGGCGATCGAGTGGGCTGAGGCACTCAACGTCCTGCGCCTCCAGTTCGAGCGAATGACGGCCGGCTACATACCGTCGGCTCGCGAATACAATCGCGTCTTCGGAATCACCCGTGAGCGGCTCGATCGCGCCCCGCGTGACATCCTGATCCTGCACCCTGGTCCGATGAATCGCGGCGTCGAAATCGACTCCGATGTGGCCGATGGTCCGCATAGCGTCATTCTGGATCAGGTTACGAATGGCGTTGCGGTCCGTATGGCGGTGCTCTACCTGCTTGCGGGCGGGAAGCCGGAATTGGCCGAAGCGGCGAAAGGTGGCAGCGGCCGCGGACGCGAGGATCGGGAATGAGGCCGGTCCTTCTTAGCGGCGGAACGCTTATCGATCCGTCGCAGGATCTCAACGAAGTCGGCGACGTTTTCATCACCGATGGCAAGATTGCCGGTGTGGGACGCTCGATCGAAGGCCCGGAAGAGGCCGACGTAATCGATTGCGCCGGACTCATCGTCTCGCCGGGATTCATCGACGTGCACTGCCATTTGCGGGAGCCCGGACGCGAGGATGTAGAGACGATTGCGACGGGAGCGCGCGCCGCCGCAGCCGGAGGATTCACAGCGGTGTGCGCGATGCCGAACACCGACCCGGTCACCGACAATCAGGCCGCAGTTGGCTTCATTGTCCGCCAGGCGCAGCGAGCAGAGTCGGCGCGCGTCTATCCGATCGGTGCGATCTCCGTCGGCCAGGAAGGGAAGGCGCTCGCCGAATTTGGAGAGATGGTTGGAGCCGGCGCTGTCGCGGTCAGCGACGACGGCAAGCCGGTCGCCAGCGCGCAGCTGATGCGAACCGCGCTGGAATACGCGCGGACCTTCAAGATTCCGGTGATCGACCACTGCGAGGAGCCGACGCTTTCGGCCGGCGGGTCGATGAATGAAGGGATCGTGAGCGCACAGCTTGGCCTCAAGGGTATTCCGGCCGAGGCGGAAGAGATCATGGTCATCCGCGACATCCTGCTGGCGCGCCTGACGGGCGGACACGTTCACCTCGCGCACATGAGCACGAAGGGATCCGTTGAGCTGATTCGCTGGGGCAAGGAGCGCGGAATAAGGGTCACGGCGGAAGTCTGTCCGCATCATCTCTCGTTGACGGAAGAGAGCGTTCGTGGCTACAACACGAACGCGAAGATGAATCCGCCGCTGCGGACGGCGAAGGATGTCGAGGCACTCCGCGAGGGAGTGAAAGATGGAACGATCGATCTCATCGCCACGGATCATGCGCCCCACCACTACGACGAAAAGGAGAGAGAGTTCGCCGATGCGCCGAATGGAATCGTCGGGCTGGAAACCGCGCTGGCTGTGATAGTGACGAATCTCGTCGAATCGGGCCATCTCAGCTTCTCCGATCTCGTCGATCGGATGGCGTGCACTCCGGCTCGCGTTTTCAATCTTCCCGGCGGATCGCTCAAGCGCGGGGCGGCAGCGGACGTCACGGTGTTCGATCCGAAAGCGCGTTGGAAGGTTGACGCCTCACAATTTGCCTCCAAGGGACGGAATAGTCCCTACGACGGAATGCCCCTCGTCGGGCGCGCCACTTGTACTATTGTGGCGGGGTCGGTCGTCTTTCGATCGGGGATTCCCGTCCGCGGTCGGGAGAAGATGCATCGAAAAAGGGGATGAAGTACGATGGCTGAGAAGGAGCCGGTCTCGCTGGACGCGCTCAATGGCCTCCTGAAGGAGCGCCAGAGATACGAGGAGTGGCTGGCCGCGCTGGAAGAGAAGCGCGCGAGCACTCCTGATTCCGTATATCAACGTGTTCAGTCGGACTACCAGACGCGCCTGCGTGAAGTCTCGAGCAAGCTCGCAGAACGTGCCGGCGAGCTGCGCGAGAACATCGACGCGTTGACCGTAAGGCTCGATGAGATTTCCCGCCAGGAGCGCCAGCAGCGCGAGGCGCGGCAGGAAGCCGAGTTGCGCGCCGCGGTCGGGGAGTACACCGACAAGCAGTGGAAGGAGATCGGCGGGGCCTGGGATAAAGAGCTCGCGCGTCTCGTCAAGGAGAAGGGCGCGCTCGACGCCCAGCTGACCGAGCTGAGCCGGATATTCGCGCTCAGCGTGAAGGAGAAGCAGGCGGAAGCGATTGCAGCTGGCAGAGCGGTATCAGGGGACGGCGCGCGCCCCCCGATATCTCCGGTCGTACCGCGTCCGGCGATTCCCGAGCCGCCGACGCTGAATCCCCCGGCTCGCATCGAGCAACCGGTCGCCCCACGCGCGCAGCAGCCGCCTCAAAACGCGCCCAGCAACCGTTCGCCATTCGACGAGTTTCCGGTCCTTAGGCCCGGCAGCGGATCAGGCACACCACCGTCAACCGCCGTCGCAACTCCGCCTTCAGTTCCGAAGACTGGCGGCACACAAGACCCCCGATCGGAGCAGCACAAGACGCTCAAATGTCCGGAGTGCGGGGCCGCGAACTATCCCACCGAGTGGTATTGCGAGCGGTGCGGTGGCGAGCTGGCCACCATGTAAATAAAAAAAGGGCGCCTCGAGGCGCCCTTTCTATTTTCGTGAGCTTTACTTTCCGGCCTTCGCCATTCTGCTCTTGTGGCGCGCTGCCGCGTTTCTGTGGATCAGGCCTTTCCGCGAAGCCCGGTCGAGCAGCTTCACCGCGGCCAGTCTCTCCTCGGCGGTTCCGGCAGACGCCCTCTTGAGGGCGGTGCGGAGCGCGGATTTCTGGGCGCGGTTGCGGATGGCAGCGGCGCGTGATTTCCGCATGTTCTTTTTCGCTGAAGCAAGATTTGGCACGAACTGATCTCCGAGGTCTTTTGGGACTGTGATGTAGCCGTGAAATTTGCCCTTGAGAGACGCTCACGTCAACCCGCGCACAGTACTCTGTCGAGGGTCGGGAACACGTCAGTCGGTCCTCTTCGTGCCTTCCCCTTCACTTCACTCAGCGTCGGCATCATCGCATCAGACGCGAAAATCGCGATCTGGATTCTTTTGCCAGCCGGTGCCGAGCGATGGGGAGAAATGCTAACTTCAACCCGCAGATCTACGACTTCAGCCTGAGCCCATTGGATAAATCGATAGAACAGGTCATCCTTGTCGCGCCGGTGCTCCTCTTTTCAATGATCGCGCACGAGTATGCACACGGCTACGCCGCGCTGAAACAGGGAGATACTACGGCATACTCGCTCGGCCGGCTGACATGGAATCCGATCCCGCACATTGATTTGTTTATGACGATCTTGTTGCCGCTGCTCACGTATTTCACCATGGGGTTCGTCGTCGGAGGCGCGAAGCCGGTGCCAGTCAACCCGCGCAACTATCGCAATTTCAAGCGCGGCGACATCATCGTTTCTCTCGCGGGCGTGGCGACCAATGTCGTAATAGCGTTTTGTTGCATTCCGCTGATTATTCTGGTCGGATTCATGGGCAGACTCATCCCGTGGCTGGCTGACACAGGCGCCATTCTGCAGTCGATGCTCTTCGTCGGAGTGTATATCAATTTGCTTTTGGCGGCGTTCAACCTCATTCCGATTCCACCTCTCGATGGCTCGCATGTATTCAAGTACCTCCTGCCTCCTGCCTGGGCGCTTAGCTACCAGCGTCTCGGTACCTACGGATTGCTGATACTTTTCCTTCTCATCAGTTTCGGGGCGCCAGTGTTTAGCCTTTGGCTAAAACCGGTGTTCTTGCTAAGGGACGTGGCAGCCAGGGTGGTCTCTCCCTACATCATTCCCAGTCCATGGACAATGTGACCACGTTGACGCCCCGTTCCTTCGCGGTCGCCGAGTCGGCGGTGTCCGAAGTTTTCGTCGTCGAGCTGGCGGAATACTCCGGACCGCTCGATCTCCTGCTCACGCTCATTCGCGACGAGCAGATCGACATCTACGACATCCCCATCGCCCGAATCGCTGAACAGTTTCTGGCGCGAATTTCGTCGCTCAAGCTGGACGAGGCCGCCGACTATCTCGAGATGGCGGCCAGGCTCGTCCGGATCAAGGCGCAGATGCTGCTTCCTCGGCGCGAGGGGGAAGATGTGTGGGAGGATCCACGCGCCGAGCTGGTGCGGAGGTTGCTCGAGTACCAGCAAGTGCGCGAGGTCGTCGACGTCCTGGAGCGCCGCAGTGAGGATCGCCGCGGCCGTTTCGCGCGGGCGTATTCTCAGCAGGCGGTACAGATCCCGGTGGCAGGACCGCTGTCGCTATCTCTCCCCGAGCTCCTCGCGGCGGTCGATCGCGTGCTGCGACTGGCCAGAAAGCCACACGTCCACGACGTCATTCCGCGGGCCCTCGATGTGGACGGCGCGATAGGGATCGTGCGCGCGTTGCTCGCAATCCGTGCCCACGCGCAGTGGAAAGACATCCTTCCAAAAAAGGCCGAACCGTGGGAAGTCCTGTCGCTGCTGCTTGCGCTTCTCGAGCTCGCGAAGCGTGGCGAGCTCCGACTGATGCAGCCGCGCGCATTCGCCGCATTCGAGATAACACGTGACTCCTCTAGCGAAGCTGCTTGAAGCGGCGCTCTTCGCGAGCGCCACTCCGGTCCCAGCCGACGCGCTGCGCGCGATAGCTGCGCACGCCGACGAAGCAGAGACGCTCGAGTCCGCGCTCGAAGAGCTGCGGCTTCACTACGACACCGATGGTCACGGTGTCGAGCTCGTGGCGGTTGCCGGGGGTTGGCAGATCCTGACCCGGCCCGAGTACACCGAGGCGATAGAGCGGGCGCAGCTTGCCGCGCGGCCTCAGCGATTGTCGACGGCGGCGCTCGAAACGCTCGCGATAATTGCCTACCGGCAGCCGATCGGGCGCGCGGAGATCGAGGAGATCAGGGGTGTCGGTGCCGGGGCGATTCTCAAATCTCTTCACGAGCGCGGCTTGATCGACGTCGTCGGCCGGGGCGAAGGCTTGGGGCGTCCGCTTCATTACGGCACTACGACCCTGTTCCTCGAGCAGTTTGCGCTGAGGCATCTGGAAGAGCTCCCACGTGCCGACGAGCTCGCGATTGCGTTGCGAGCTCCGCGCCAGGCAACGCCGCCGGGGGGAGTGCCGGCTACCAAGGACAACGGCGAGGCGCCCCCGCGGGCAGATTGATGCCCGGATCAATGCGAATTCACCGCGCGCTGGCGCGCGCGGGAATCGCTTCTCGGCGCCGGGCGGAAGAACTGGTTGCCGCGGGGCGGGTGCGTATCAATGGAGCGGTCGCGGAGACCGGTCAGAGCGTCGACCCTGAACACGACAAGATCACCGTTGATGGCAAGGCCGTTGCTCCACCGGCGGCACCGGACTGGATCGTTCTCAACAAACCGACAGGGGTGCTGACCACTCGCTCCGATCCGGGAGGTCGGCGGACGGTTTTCGATCTGGTCGACGACGTGCCGGGGCTGACGTATGTCGGACGACTCGATTACATGACCGAGGGAGTGCTGCTCCTCACTACCGACGGAGATGCGGCGCACAAATTGACACACCCGAGCGGCGAAATCGAGCGAACCTATGTCGCGACCGTACGGGGCGATGGCGCGGATGCGGCACGAGCCGCGATGAAAGGTGTAGAGCTGGAAGACGGACTGGTGATGCCGAAGGCGGTGTCGGCCCGGCGGGTCGGTCGAGGCAGGTGGGACGTGGAGCTCACAATAGCGGAAGGGAAGACGAGGGAAGTTCGACGGTTGTGCGAAGCGCTGGGTCTCGAAGTCGAGCGGTTGGTGCGGACGAAATTCGGCCCGGTGAAACTCGGGACGCTGGAGTCGGGCAGGACGCGCCCATTGACGGCGCGCGAGACGGAGATCATTGCCGCACTCACCAAGAGCGGTGGCAAGAGCAAGAACACTACGGGAGGAGCAAGACGTGAACGGAACCACCGCAATAGCCGCTGATGCCTCGATGGTCCAGGAGGTGGTGCAGCAGGTAGGCCGGCGCATCGTCGGCCAGGACTACATGGTCGAGCGTCTCATGATAAGCCTCCTCACGGGTGGGCACGTGCTGCTCGAAGGAGTCCCCGGACTCGCGAAGACGCTGACCGTCCGGACGCTGGCGGAGACGATCAACACCTCGTTCAGCCGGATCCAGTTCACGCCCGACCTGCTGCCGGCAGACGTCGTCGGCACCCAGATCTACGACCAGTCGAACGGAAAGTTCTCGGTCAAGAAAGGGCCGATCTTCGCCAACATCATTCTGGCGGACGAGATCAACCGCGCGCCGGCGAAGGTTCAGGCGGCACTGCTCGAGGCAATGCAGGAAAAACAGGTGACGATCGGCGGGACGACGCACGTGCTCGAAGAGCCGTTTCTCGTTCTCGCGACGCAGAATCCGATCGAACAGGAAGGCACGTATCCGCTACCCGAAGCGCAGGTCGATCGCTTCATGCTCAAACTCCACGTCGGCTATCCATCGCGCGACGAAGAAAAAGAAGTGCTGCGAAGGATGGCCAGCGGTGAACCGATCCCTGTCGATCGCGTCGCCACGCCGAAACAGATCCTCGAGACCCGCCGCCACATCGCCGAGCTGTACATCGACGAGCGCGTGGTCGATTACATCGTGGAGATCGTTCACGCGACCCGCAATCCCGAGCAATCGGGCCTCGCCGAGCTGAAGCCATTGATTGAATACGGCGCGAGCCCGCGTGCTACGCTGGCGCTGGCCCAGGGATCCCGCGCGCACGCCTTTCTTCGCGGGCGGGCGTTCGTGACACCAGACGACGTGAAGGCGATTGCGCCCGACGTTCTTCGTCACCGCGTGCTCCGCACTTACGAAGCCGAGGCAGAAGAGGTGACGAGCGACGAGATCGTTGGGCGCATTCTGGAAGCAATACCGGTTCCGTGATCGGCATTTTCCGGTCTCGCCGGCGCCCCAAAGAGGTGCCCAAGCGGACTCCCGAGAAGCCGATGGGAGTGCCGCCCGAGATTCTGCGCCAGGTAAAGCTGATCGAGCTGAGGACGCGCGGCCTCGTCAACTCCGTTTTCACCGGGGAGTACCGTTCCGTATTCAAGGGCCAGGGAATGGAGTTTTCGGAGGTGCGCGAGTATCAGCCGGGTGACGAAGTCCGCTCGATAGACTGGAACGTTACCGCCCGAATGCGCCGGCCTTTCGTCAAGCGGTATGTCGAAGAGCGCGAGCTAACAGTGATGCTGGTCGTCGATCTCTCGGGTTCTGAGAGATTCGGGACGGTGAGACGATTCAAGAGCGAGCTGGCGAGCGAGCTGGCCGCGGTCCTGGCAATGTCAGCGGTTCAGAACAACGACCGCGTTGGCGTTCTTCTTTTCACCGATCGCATCGAGCACGTCGTTCCGCCACGGAAGGGAAGGCGACATGTGCTGCGCATCATTCGTGATCTCCTCGCCTTCGAACCGGTCGGGCGCGGAACTGATATGGTGACCGCAATCGATTACGTCGCGAAAATGCTCAACCAGAAGGCGATCGTATTCATCGTCTCCGATTTTCTCGAGGCTGATATCTCCCAACCGCTGAAGATCCTGGCCCAGCGGCACGATGTTGTAGCAGTTACCGTGGAAGATCCAAGCGAGCGCGATCTGCCCGACATTGGCATCGCGCGGCTGATCGACCCGGAAACCGGCGATACGTTCGAGGTCGATACCAGCAGTTCCAATGTTCGGGAAGCCTACTCGGAGCGCGTAGCGGCCGAGCGGGAAGAGCGAAAGCATTTACTGCGGAGGCTAGCTATCGACGAGGTTTCAGTGCGCACAGAGGGCGGGGTCGTCGAGCCACTGCTCCGTTTCTTCCGCGCCAGAGAGACACGGCTCCGGCGGTGAACTACGCGAGCCTCCTGCTATTGCTGCTGCAGGCGATAGCTCCCCGAACAGCCCAGAATCCGCGGACCATACTGCCGGTGCAAATGGGCTACCGAGTGAGCCCGGATACGGTTCTCATCGCACAGCCATTTGACCTGTTCATCAAGGTCCTGGCTCCGAAGGGAGTACGCTTCGAGTTTCCTCTCGGCCCCGACACGACGACGCAGAATGGCATTCGGCCAATCGAGCTTCGCGGCGAGAAAATCGTCACGATGCTTGGCGACACCGCGGTCGCTCTCTACCATCTTGTGGCATGGGAGGTTGGGACCCGGCCCCTCAGGTTCCCGGACGTGCGCGTCACCTTCGAGGGGCAGGAACGGCGTCTGTCGCTGGGCGGCGCCTCGATCTTCGTCAAATCGGTTCTGCCGGCCGACAGCTCGCTGCGGATTCCGAAACCCGCGCGCCCTCTGATCGTGTTGCCCGTCATCAATTGGCTGCTCTGGCTCGGGCTGCTGGCGGCAGCGATTGCCGGGGTTCTTCTCTGGTGGGCATGGCGGCGATACCGCAACCGCCCGAGGCCGCCGGTCGATCCGTACGTACGCGCGCAGCAGGAGTTCGCGCGGATTGAAGCACGTCGATTGCGCGAGGACGGTCAGTCCGAGGAGTACTTCGCGGCGATGGTCGACGTCGCGCGCGAGTATCTGGTGGCGCGAATCCCGGGGGTTCGACGCTCCGACACTTCCTTCGAGCTTCTGCGCGCGATGAAACCCCGCGATGGAATCGAGGCCGAGCTGCCTCGATTGCTCGAACGGGCCGATCTGGTGAAATTCGCGCGAGCCGAGATCGGGCGCGAAGAAGCGAGAGAGGCCGGGCTGGCGCTCAGAGCGGTCGTCGATCACGTCGAGGTGCGAGTAAATCCCGAGTCCGAAGTCGCGAAGCGAATAGCAGCCGCGAAGGAGCGCGCGGCGTGAGCGTTTTCGGACTATTTGAGTTCTTTACTCCGGAAGCCTTGTGGCTGCTGCTGCTATTGCCTGCCTGGTGGATATGGCGGCGGCTGCGGCGCAAGGATGCAATCGTTTTCTCACGAACCTCGGTATTGGCGTCGGGGCCACACGTTGGAAGCTGGGTCCCCACCGCGATATTCGTGCTGCGGAACATTGCGCTCGCGTCGTTCGTCGTCGCGCTTGCCCGGCCGCGTTCCGGTGCGCACACGGAAACCCAGACGAGCGAAGGAATCAACATCGTCATAGCCATCGATCTTTCCAGCTCGATGCTCGCTCTTGATTTTCGTCCCGCCAATCGCATCGAAGTGGCCAAGGATAAAGTCAAGCAATTCATCGCGCGCCGAACGTCAGATCGCATCGGCATCGTCGCCTTTGCCGGTGAGGCTTTGACTCAGGTTCCGCTCACGACCGACTATCCCGTAGTCATGCAGGCGGTCTCGAACCTTCAGGCGGGCCAGCTCGAGGATGGAACGGCGATCGGAAACGCGATTGCGACGGCCGCCAACAGGCTCCGTGACGCGCCCGGAAAGTCACGCGTGCTGATCCTTCTCACCGACGGCGTGAACAATCGTGGCAGCATCGAGCCGCTGGTCGCAGCGAAGGCTGCCGCCGCGTATGGAATAAAGATCTACGGGATTGGAGTGGGCAGCGCTGGAATGGCGCTCGTCCCGGTCGGTCGGAACGCCAACGGGAGCCTGCGCTACGAGTATCAGCCGGTGGAAATCGATGAAGCACTCCTCGCCAACATCGCGCGCATGACCGGCGGCAGATACTTCCGGGCGCGCGACGCGGCCGCGCTCCAGAACATCTACGCGCAAATCAATCAGCTGGAGCGGGCGCCCGTCCATTCGAGCACGATCGTGAGATACAGAGAGCTTTATCGCTGGCCACTGGCAATCGGCATTCTGGCGCTGTTCGCTGAGCTGGGGATCGTCGCGTGGAAGGCGCCGCTCCCGTGACAATCTCGATGTATCTACGCTATATCCAATGGCCGTGGGCGCTGGCCCTCGCGATCGTCCTGCCCGTAGTGACCGCGTGGCTCGTGGCGTGGGGAATTCGCGCGCGCAGAACGCGTCTCGCCCGGCTCGGGACTCCATCGATGATAGCGCGACTTGCGCCTTCGATCGCGCAGCAGCGGACGTGGTCGGCGACGTCGCGAGCCGCGCTCGCCACGCTGTTACTCGGTTTGGCGCTCGCCGGCCCTCGCTGGGGTGTCGAGCAGAACGTGGTCAAACAGTCGGGTGTCGATGTAGTGCTCGCCCTCGATGCCTCTCTCTCCATGCTCGCAACCGACGAGAAACCCAGCAGGCTTCAGGCGATGAAACAGGAAATCGACCGATTGAGGGACTTGTCGCCAGGTGACCGGTTCGGGCTGCTCGCGTTCGCGGGCCGGAGCTATATCCTCACGCCTCTTACCGTCGACAACAGCGCGCTCGATCTCTTTTTGCAGAACCTCGATCCGTCGATCGTGGGGCAGGGTGGGAGCTCGCTCGCCAGCGCGCTGCGTCAGGCTAATAACCTTCTCGCGCTCAACAAATCGCAGGGAGACAAGGCAATCATTCTGATGAGCGACGGCGAAGGGTTCGACAATCCGGATGAGGTATTGGTGGAGGCCCGCCGCGCCCGGGAGTTGGGGTTCACGATCATCACGGTGGGATTTGGAACGCCCGAAGGATCCACCATTCCGATTGTCGAGAACCGTGTAGTCACACAGAAGCGCGACGAGAACGGCAACATCGTGGTCACCCATTATGATCCTGCCCTGCTCAAGGCGATCGCGGACGAGGCGAAGGGAGTCTTCATCGACGCGCGAACTCCGGACAAGGCGGGGAAAATCAGACTGGCGCTCAACAACCTTCGCGCCAATCCGCGGTCCGTGGTTTCCGGAGAGAATCTCGGCACGCAGTTCCAATGGTTCGTGCTCGTCGCCCTCCTGCTTCTTTTGCTCGACACCTTCCTGCAGACGCGGCGCCGTCGCAGGAGAGCGGTTGCGGCAGCGGCGACTACGGCAACGATGCTCCTGCTCACGGCATCGTGCCGGCCAGTCGAACGCGACAAGCCCGCGATTGCCCTCTACAATACGGGCACCGGGCTGCTGCTTCGCGACTCGCTCGTGCCGGCGATACCGCCTCTCACACACGCGTCCGATTCAAAGGATTTGGAAGTTCGCCATCACGCGCGGTTCAATCTCGGCCTCGACTACCTGATCCAGGGACTCCGCGCAAAGGATTCCGCCCAAGCTCCGCTCGATAGCGCGCTCTATCGCTACAAGGAGATTCTCGAAGTCGCCGTCGCTGATTCGGATGCGCGGTGGAATTACGAGCTGGCGCTGAGGCAGAACAAGGGCGGTGGCGGTGGTGGCGGAGGCCAGACCCAGACCCCGAGTCCGTCTCCCGCACCGAGCCAGAACCAGTCGCCTGCCCCGAAGCCGGTTCCCGGAATGACGCCGCAGCAGGCCGAAGCCGTGCTCAACGCCGCTGAGGACAAGGAAACCGACGTGCAGGGCAAGCGACAGAAGAAGAACGTCCCGACCCCACCAAGGGGCAAGGACTGGTAGCTTCGATGTTACCATGCCGCTGATTTCAATTCTTCCGAGCTCCGTCGCGGACCAGATCGCGGCGGGCGAAGTTGTCGAGCGCCCATCGTCGGTCGTGAAGGAGCTCGTCGAGAACGCGATGGATGCCGGCGCTACGGTCATCGAGATCTCGCTCGAGGATGGCGGACGCAAGCTGATTCGCGTGAGCGACGATGGCACTGGCATCTCGAGTGAAGATCTGCCACGAGCTCTCGCTCGCCACGGCACCTCGAAAATCAGCAAGGCTTCGGATCTCGTCGGCGTGTCGACCTTCGGCTTTCGCGGGGAAGCGCTGCCAGCAATCGCCTCGGTATCGCAGTTCGAGATACAGACAGCCGCCGCCGATGGAGAAGGTACCTCGATCCGAGTCGGCGGTGGGCAGATCTCTCCGGCCGAGCGGATCGCGCGGCGAAGGGGAACCACGGTGTCGGTGGTCCAGTTGTTCTATAACGTCCCGGCGCGACTCAAGTTTCTTCGCAGTGCCAGATCAGAGTGGAGAAGCGCCGTCGAGTCGCTGACCGCGCTTGCGCTCACCCAGCCGGCGATCCGCATTCATCTGTCACACGATGGGAAGAGCGCACTCACACTGCCACCAGTTTCGAGCATCCGGTCGCGTCTGGGCGCGATCTGGGGCGGACGATACGCGGAAGACTTGCTCGACGTCGACGATGTCGCCGGACCGATTCACACCAGTGGTCTCGTTCAGCGACCGGCGGACGTCGGCACCTCCACGCGACGCGGCTTTCTCTCGATCAACGGGCGCGCCGTGCGCGACGCGGGAATCGCTCGGGCGGTGGAGTCCGCATACCGTTCGACAATAGTCGCTGGAGTGCGACCATCGTTCTTCCTCAACGTCACCGTGCCAGCTGATGCCGTCGACGTGAACGTGCATCCGGCGAAGGCCGAAGTGCGCTTCCGCGACCGGTGGACCGTCGAGCGCGCCGTCGAAACGGCCGTGAGACGCTCACTTGGAACTTTGGACAGCGCGGCGTCGCTCGGCTTTCGGGGGTCGAGCTTCAGCTTTCGCCCGGTCGATCTGCCGCCAAATCCCGACTCGGAGATCCTGCGGCCGCACACCGACGATGACGCGCCGTTGTTCGCGGGCAACACGAGCCCCGACGACGACGCTGAATACGCGACCGCCGTTTCCACTGAAGATGTCGCGGCGCCGGCGCAATCGATCCCGCCTCTCTTCCAGCTTCGGCGCACATACATCGCGTTCGAGCACGAGGATGGACTCGTCCTCATCGATCAGCATTCCGCGCACGAGCGCGTTCTGTACGAGCAATTCATGCATACGCTCGAGAGCGGCGCGGCGCCCGCCCAACGCTTACTGCTTCCCCTGACTCTTCACCTTGGCCCAGCTGAAGGCGAGGCGTTCGATTCCAATCGCGAGTATCTCGAGCGCCTCGGGTTCGAGGTGGAAGGATTTGGCGGCCACACTCTCATCGTCAACACCGTGCCAATGCCGCACCGGCGCTTCGACGCCGAGCGCTGCTTGCGCGAGACTCTCGACTCGCTGACGGGTGACCGGGTCGCCGGAGCGGCGGCAAAGCACGAAAGACTCGCGGCCACCGTCGCGTGCAAGGCGGCAATCAAGGCGGGTGAAGAGCTCTCGCAGGGAGAGATGCGCGCTCTCTTCGCGGCGTTGCGCGACACCACGCTGCCTGCCCACGACGTGCACGGACGCTCCACCATCGTTCATCTCACCTGGGACGAGGTAGAGCGGCGCTTTGGCAGGCGATAGGCTGCGAGTGATCTGTGGCCCGACCGCCGCCGGCAAATCCGCGGTCGCGCTCGAGCTCTGCGAGACGCACGACGCGGTGATTGTGAGTGCGGACTCGCGACAGATCTATCGCCACTTCGATATTGGAACCGCCAAACCGACTCGTGAAGAGCGGGCGCGCGTAACCCACTACGGAATCGATGTTGCCGACCCGCGAGAACGTTACTCCGCGGCCAGGTGGGCCGGCGAAGCGAACGAATGGATCGAATGCGCTGACAAGACCGGGAAAGAGGCGGCAATCGTAGGAGGTACGGGACTCTACATCAAAGCCCTCGTCGACCCACTTTTCTCTGCGCCGAAAGTGGATCCGCTACAGCGAGCCGAGTTAGAGCGCGAGCTCGAGGCAAAGCCTCTCGTCGAGCTGCGCCGTTGGTGCGAGCGACTCGACCCAGCGCGAGCTCACCTCGGCCGCACCCAGCTATTGCGCGCGATCGAGACGGCACTCCTCGCAGGCTCGCGCATCAGCGAGCTTCACGCGGAACACAGAGCGGCGACGACGGTCGACGTTCGGCACGAAAGAACCGCGTATCTGGTTGTGGATCCTGGCTCCAAGCTCGAATCGGGAATAGCGACACGAGTCGATAGGATGCTCAAAGCCGGTTGGGCAGATGAAGTTCGCGAGCTGACGCGCACTGTTCCACCGGACGCGCCGGCATGGAAAGCCAGCGGCTACTCGGTGATCCGGGAGCACGTCGAGGGCCGCCTGGATTTGTCATCCGCGCGGGAGCGGATCATTATTGAGACGCGACAATACGCGAAGCGCCAGCGTACATGGTTCAGACATCAGCTGCCGCGTGCCGCTGTGACAGTTGTCGATCCTGAAGACTCTCAAGCCCGTGCCGTCGTGCGGGAGTGGTGGGAAAGAGCTGAGTGAACATAGGCATCACCTGTTACCCGACGTACGGCGGGTCCGGCGCCGTGGCAACCGAGCTCGGCATCGCATTGGCGGAGCGCGGGCACGAAGTCCACTTCATCACGTATCGACAGCCATTCCGCCTTCCGTCGTTCCTACCGCGCATTTTTTTTCACGAGGTCGATGTCGGCCGCTACCCGCTGTTCGAGTTCCCGCCATACGATCTCGCCCTGGCGGTGCGGATGCACGAAGTGGTCAAGAGCCACCACCTCGAGCTGCTGCACTGTCATTATGCGATCCCGCACGCCACCAGCGCCTGGATTGCCCGCGAGATGCTGCGCGAGACGGGTGAAGACGTGGAGGTGATAACCACACTTCACGGGACGGACATCACGATCGTCGGCCAGGATCCTTCATTCTATCCGATCACGAAGTTCTCGATCGAGAAGTCGGACCGCATCACGGCCGTCTCTCAGTATCTGAAGGAGGAGACGTGTCGCGCGTTTGGCTGCGACGGACCCGCCATCGACGTGATCCACAACTTCATCGACCCCGACGTCTACGATCGCGAGAAGTATCCGTCCTTGCTGAGGAAGCAATTCGGACCATCCAAGCCGATTCTCATGCACGTCTCGAACTTCCGCACCGTCAAGCGTGTTCGTGACGTGATCCGCGTCTACGCCGAGGTGAATCGCGAGATCCCCAGTGTGCTCGTGATGATCGGAGACGGCCCCGATCGACCCGCCGCCGAAGAAGAAGCGCGCATGCTTGGGGTCGAGAATTCCGTGTCATTTCTGGGGAAGCTCGATCAAATCGCGCCTCTGCTCGCGGCCGCGGATCTGTTCCTCCTGCCGAGCCAGAGCGAGTCGTTCGGACTGAGCGCGCTCGAGGCACTCGCATCCGGAGTGCCTGTCATCGGCACCAATGCTGGTGGCCTTCCGGAAGTCATACGCGACGGAGAGACCGGCGTTCTGTGCGCCGTCGGAGACGTCCCGGGAATGGCCGCGGCCGCACTCGAGATTCTGCAGGATCGCAAGCGGTGGTCGGAAATGAGCAAGCTTGGGGCTGCCGATGCTCGCGAGCGCTTTTCTCGCGACGCCATCGTCACCAAATACGAATCGCTCTATCGTAAATCACTCCCCTCCCAAACAACATGACTCCCCTTCAGGCGATCGCGCTCGGAATCATTCAGGGGCTCTCCGAGTTTCTCCCCATCAGCAGCTCGGCGCACCTCACTCTCGCTCCGTGGTTTTTCGGCTGGGAGGATCCAGGGCTGGCGTTCGACGTTGCTCTCCACTTCGGGACACTTCTGGCGGTGCTCTGGTACTTCCGGATGGAGTGGCTGACACTGATCAAAGCCGCGTTTGGAATCATTACGACAGGGCGCATCGAGACGCCGGAAAAACGAAAAGTGATTGCCCTCATCGTGGCCACGATCCCGGGCGCCATCGGTGGGTACCTTCTTCAATCGAGAGCGGAAACGGCGTTTCGTAGTCCAGAAATAATCGCAATCGCGCTGATCGTGATGGGACTCATCCTGTGGGCGGTCGACAAGGCCGTCGACCAGCGCCGCGTACTCGGCGAAATGCGCTGGGTGGATGCTCTCCTGATCGGATTGGCCCAGGTAATCGCGTTGATTCCCGGCGTGTCGCGCTCGGGCTCGACCATCACTACGGCGCGCGGCCTGCGCTTCGATCGCGAAAGCGCGGCGGAATTCAGCTTTCTGATGAGTATGCCGATCATCGCGGCGGCGGTCGTGCTCGAAGGTCCGAAGGCGCTGCACGAAGGGGCAGTTACGAACGAGCTAATGGGGGGGATTGTCGCATCGGCGATCAGCGGCTGGCTCGCCATTTCGATTCTCATGCGATACGTGAGCAGACACAGTTACGGCATTTTCGCCTGGTATCGCGTCTTGCTCGGTCTCGCAGTCCTGGCGGTGATTCACGCGCGCGGATAGCGAGGTCCGTTTCGATGGAGCAACGCACGAAGCGATCGAACGGATGCTCGAGCTTCCGCGTGTTGAGCTCCTCGAATCGACCACGTCCACGCTCGACGTCGCGCATCGGATCGCGGCTCGGGGCGCGCCGGCGGGAACGCTCGTGATTGCCAACGAACAGACCGCGGGTCGCGGCAGGGGCGGGAAGAGCTGGCAGTCGTCGCCGGGCGACGGTCTGTGGCTTACTCTGATCGAGCGCCCGGCGGACACCTCCGGCCTCGGAGTTCTCTCCTTGCGCGTCGGACTCGCGGCCGCCGAGGCGCTCGATCGATTTGCATCGGAGCCGATCCGCCTCAAGTGGCCGAACGACCTTTACGTAGATGAAGGAAAGCTCGGCGGCATTCTTGTAGAAGCGCGGTGGCGAGAACAGGCGGTCGAGTATGTAGCGATTGGCCTCGGCGTAAATGTAAAACCACCTCGGAACGTGCCGTCAGCGGCCGGGCTCGAGCCGGGAACCGACCGGCTAGATGTCCTCGCTGAGCTCGTGCCCGGCGTTCTGGCGGCCGCGCGGGCAACCGGTCCGCTCCAGACCGATGAAATGGAGGAGTTCGATGCCCGCGATCTCGCTCGGGGGCGAAAGTGCATTGAGCCCGCTGTCGGTCGCGTGGCCGGTATTACTCGGACTGGCGAGCTGCTCGTGGCGTTGGCAGACTCTGTGACTCCATTCCGCTCCGGCTCCCTCGTGCTCGAGGATCCGCAATGATCGTCGTCTTCGATGTTGGCAACTCCGAGATCACAATCGGAATATTTGACGGCGAAGAGCTGGTGTCCCATTGGAGGCTGACTACAGCCGCGCCGAGGACGGCGGACGAGCTGGCGCTCCTGATTCGGTCGATCGTAGGGCCGCAGATAGCGTCGCCAGAAGGTGCGGACGGGTCAGCAATCTGCTCGGTCGTACCGGCCATCACTCCGATGCTTGCCGAAGCCTGTGAAATGTGCTTTGGGGACAAGCCGATCATGATCGACGCCCGGGCGAAGCTTCCGATCAAGCTCGATGTGGAGGAGCCCTATACTGTGGGCGCCGATCGAATCGCGAATACCCTGGCAGCCAGTCGGATCCACAAAAAGGATGCGATCGTCGTCGACCTGGGCACGGCCACGACCTACGATTGTATCACCGCGGATGGGACCTTCCTCGGGGGCGTGATTCAACCCGGGATCATGATCTCGGCGGACACCCTGTTTCGGCGCACGGCACAGCTCCCCGCCACCGACATCGTCGCCCCCAAAAGGGTGATCGCGCGGCGGACTGACGAGTGCATCCGGGCGGGGGTTCTTTATGGCGCCGTTGACTCAATTGACGGCATCGTCCGGCGCATCAAAAAGGAATGGCCGGGAAAGACCCCACCCATCGTGATTGCAACGGGAGGAATGGCGGAAACGATCAGGCCGCATTCGGCTGAGCTCGAGCTTGTTGACCCCTTTCTGACCCTCAAGGGCATCCGCCTTGGCTACGAGCTTCTAACGTAGCAGCCGGGAAAGCCCCCGGCTTCAGTCGGGCATTTCCGGGTTGACTGACCCATCCTCGACCCATTAAGTTGTTGGCTTAGCACTCACCACGGTCGAGTGCTAACAGCAGAGCCACCCACCACAAGCCACTTTTTCCCAGCAGAAAGGCAGCTAACTATGGCCACAAAAACGCAAACCAGCACGAAGGTCGCTCCCCTCGCAGATCGCGTCGTCGTCAAGGCGCTCGAGGACACTGAGCAGATGCGCGGCGGACTCTTCATTCCCGACACCGCCAAGGAAAAGCCGCAACAGGGCGAGATCATCGCCGTCGGCCCCGGCCGCTATGAGAAGAACGTCCGCGTCCCGATGGAGGTCAAGGTCGGAGACAAGGTCCTTTACGGCAAGTACAGCGGCACCGAAGTCACGATCGACACCGAACAGTTTCTGATCCTTCGCGAGTCCGATGTGCTCGCGGTTGTGAACTAAACCAGACACCCAAAGAGCAAATCATATGGCAGCCAAGGAACTACACTTCAACACCGATGCGCGCGCAGCTCTTAAGCGCGGCGTCGACCAGCTCGCCGAGGCGGTCAAGGTCACACTTGGTCCCAAGGGGCGCAACGTCGTCATCGACAAGAAGTTCGGTGCACCGACCGTCACCAAAGACGGCGTGACCGTAGCAAAGGAGATCGAGCTTTCGGATCCGCTCGAGAACATGGGCGCGCAGATGGTGAAAGAAGTCGCCACCAAGACGAGCGACCTCGCCGGAGACGGCACCACCACCGCAACGGTATTGGCCCAGGCGATTTTCCGCGAAGGCCTCAAGAACGTCACCGCCGGCGTCAACCCGATGGCGCTCAAGCGCGGCATTGACGCCGCGGTTTCCGCGGTCGTCGAGGATCTCAAGAAGATGAGCGTTCCGACGAAGGGCAAGAAGGAAATCGCCCAGGTCGGCTCGATCTCGGCAAACAACGACAAGGAAATCGGCGATCTGATCGCCGAGGCGATGGAGAAGGTCGGCAAGGACGGCGTCATCACCGTCGAAGAGGCGAAGGGCCTCGAGACGACTCTTGAGACCGTCGAAGGAATGCAGTTCGACCGCGGTTACCTCTCGCCGTACTTCGTCACCGATCCGGAGAAGATGGAAGCGGTGCTCGAAGACGCGCTGATTCTCATTCATGACAAGAAGATTTCTTCGATGAAGGATCTTCTTCCCATTCTCGAGAAGGTCGCGCAGATGGGCAAGCCGTTGCTCATCATCGCCGAGGACATCGAGGGTGAGGCGCTGGCGACACTGGTCGTCAATAAGCTCCGTGGCACGCTCCGCGTCGCAGCGGTCAAGGCCCCGGGCTTCGGCGACCGTCGCAAGGCAATGCTCGAGGACATCGCTGTGCTGACGGGCGGCCAGGTGATCTCCGAGGAAGTCGGATTCAAGCTGGAGAACGCCGTCGTGACCGACCTCGGTCGCGGCAAGCGTCTAGTCGTCGACAAGGAGACCACCACGATCATCGATGGTCAGGGCGACGAGGACAAGATCAAGGGACGGATCAAGGAGCTCAAAGCGGCGATCGAGAAGACGACCTCCGATTACGACCGTGAGAAGCTCCAGGAGCGTCTGGCCAAGCTCGCCGGCGGTGTGGCAGTCATCAACGTTGGTGCCGCCACCGAGAGCGAGATGAAGGAGAAGAAGGCACGGGTGGAAGATGCGCTTCATGCGACTCGTGCAGCCGTGGAAGAGGGAATCGTCCCGGGTGGCGGCGTTGCGCTCGTGCGCGCGCAGAAGGCGCTCAAGAACCTAAAGCTCGCCGAAGCGGACGAGCAGATCGGTGTCGACATCATCCGTCGCTCGCTCGAAGAGCCGATGCGCATGATCGTCCAGAACGCGGGTGGTGAAGGCTCGATCGTGGTCGAGAAGATCCGCCAGTCGAAAGAAGTCAACTACGGCTACAACGCTCTGACCGATGAGTACGAGGATCTGGTTTTGGCCGGCGTCATCGACCCGACCAAGGTCACCCG
>DATHGO010000379.1:0-7653 GCA_035317585.1 Gemmatimonadaceae bacterium
AAGGCGTATGTCGCCGCGATGAAGTCAGATCTTCGCAACCTTGCGACCTACGAAGAGCAGTACGCTGCCGACCAGAACGGCGCCTACTTCGCAGGAACCGCGACGATGGCTGCGCCACTTCAGGGCTTTACGCCTTCGCAGAACGTGACCATCACCGCAGTGATCGTTGCTGGTCCGCCGCAGACCTGGAGCGCGAGCGCAGTTCACTCGCAGTCAGCCAAGACTTGCGCCAACGCGACCGGTGTGATCGTCTGCACCTGATGAATCTCAAGGCGTCGACACAAGTCGTCGCTTCGCAATAGAAAGAGCCCGGGAAAACTCCCGGGCTCTTTTGCATCCGCTCGCTTGCCTTGATTTCGATTGGCCTGGTGCGCCCTGAAGGCAACCTCAGCGCATCAGCCATTCGACAATGCCGGTTTTAACCCCCGGGCAACTGCGCCCACGACCCGCGCTGCACAGCCACTTTATTGGACGACTGTCTCGCTAGCGCTGCGTCGTAGTGAAATTTCCCACCACCAGTCGCATAATAGATCGACGCAACCACCGCCCCATAAAAGTCGCCGGCTCCTGTCTCGTATACGACGTGGTTCGGCGCGTATACCGAGTAGTACGACGCCGTGCCTCCCGAGCTGAGTGCCCAATACGCGGGAGTCGCGGAAGTCCCGCACGATGCGAATGAGAGCGAAGAGGCATTGGCTGATGCGTTGCTGATCGTGCCAGCGGCAGCATTGAGCGAGTCACGAAGGTACACGCTCGCGTGCGGATTGCCCGGAATTACGAGCTTGGAATTTCCGGTGAGTACGATCGAGCTGAAAAAGTAAGAGGTGTCTGTGAGTGTGAGCGTCGCTCCGCCGGAAACCGTGACAACGCCAGTCGACGAGCTATAGCTGACGCCCGGCCCCGTCGGCACGTTCCCCGTCGGAGTGAACCCACCCGCCGGACATGGAACAATGTCCATCGGCGTCAACGCGGTTGCGGCAGACGCAGTCGCTCCGGTAACCACCCCGTTTGTTCCAAGGGTGACTGTTCCAACCGCTGTCGCGCTTCCTTTCACGGTGGTTTTGGTCACGGTCATGTCGCCGTTCGCCCAAATGTTGGCGATGGTGTCGGCCGTCAGTGCCGAGTAGGGTCCAAGGTCAGAGTCGAACGCGTCGAAAACTCCACCATTGTTGAGATACAGTATCCCCTCGGCGCGAACCGCGTATTTGAAGATCGGCACACCGCCAGCCGCGCCAACGATGGTAATGATTCCCGCTGTCGGGTCGGTGCGCCGCCCTTGCACCACGACGCCGTATTCCTGAAGTCCGCCCTGATCGACCCGGTGTATAACGGCGCGGTACGCGGCCTTGTTAGGAAGCGTCTGCCAGCCGAGGTCGAGACTGTCGCCAGGCTTGAGGGCATTGACCGCCGCAGCCGGCCACGCTCCGTAAGTCTGGCGTAGCCCGGCCTCACCCGCGTACATGGCCAGAGTCGACTCTCGAGTCGCGCGTGAGGCACGACGCTCGTCGGAGGCCGTGTTCAGGGCGACCACCGCGATCACGCTCATGATGGTGACCGCGAAGATCACCGTCGGGAGCACAAATCCCCTTCGATCGAACCGCGGCAAGTCGTTACGTTGGCGGCCGGACACATTCCCGCCTGTTGCACGTGCTCTGTGCCTCATTCGATCTCCCATTAGCGGCGGAGAGATACCTTCGTCGTCAGCGAATCGCGCTGATAGACGTAGGTTACTCCCACGTATGTGTTCTTGAAACTCTCCGTGCGGAGAGTAAAGGCGATGCTGCCGACGGCGGATGGGCTGGTCGTCACTGCCCCAAGCGTGTCGTAGTAGGCGAATGTCAAACCATTCGCCGTCGGCGGGACGAGCGGCCCGGTGAGCTGATCGTACGATGCGGCGGCACCGACCTTCCTTCCCAACCACCAACGGTTGTTGAGCTGGTACTCTGCGTACTCCACCCGCCGAAAGCTGCGAAACGGCGCTCCAACTTTTATGTATGACGTGTCGGTCTTGGCACCGACCGCAAATTCCACGACAACATCGGGCGGACGAGCGCCGGGCCATGCACACGCCGGGACTCCCATCGCGGCGGGCGTGCCTACCGCGCTGATCTTGAGCGCGATCCATTTGTCGCGTCCCATCTGGTAAACGAGCGCGCTGTCGTCGATACCGGCGAGAATATTGCCACCCGTCTTCCAGAGTCCGTAGCGCGCAAGAAGTGGGTGCTTGGCGCAGACCGTACCCAGACCACGCGGGGAGCGCAGAGCCACCATACCAGGCCCCATCGCAGCCATTGGGCTTCCTCCCACCGCCGATTGTCTCAAGTCCCACGCAAGGAGCGCGGCCGCACCGCGCGCCGTTTCGCGAACGTCGATTATCTCTCGCTGTTTCCGGTAGCCCCTTCCCTGCACGATCATCATCTGGACGACCCCGCTCAGGACAAACACGCCGAGGACGAGTCCGACGAGAAGCTCGATCAGCGAGAAGCCACGCCGACCCGTGCGCAATGGAGCAGAGCGCAACATGGTCATTGCAGTTGGTCCTTCGCGAGAAAGAGCGTGACGGTATCCTGATAGACAGTCGTTTGGCTCGCTTGTCCGCGACGCTCCACGAGGATGTCGAGTTTCTGCGAGCTTGCGCTGGCGGTGGTGACGGTCCAGCTGACCGGTCTTCCCCGAATCGTCGCGGATCCGCTGGAGACGTGGTTCCAGCCCACACCGACAAGGCTATCGGCGACCTGCTGGACGTCCGCCGAGTACTGCAGGTCCTGTCGTGCTTTGCCCATTTGTGAGACGCCCAGTGCAGCAGCGCCGGCGAGACTCATGATTGCAACCGACATCAGGGTCATCGCAATCATGACTTCCACCAGCGAGAAACCACGCTTGCCGTTGGACGGGACCAGGGATTTCATCTCAGCACCTTGCCCAGTAGCGTCGTCGCCACGGTATCGGCCATCATGCCATCAGAAAAAACGACCCTCGCGTCGCCGGATTCGCATGACCCGGCAGTCGACGCAATCCCGCGGGCGTCAAAGCAAAGGAGCCCCCGATTGGTGGTCATGTGCAATCCATAGTCATTGACGTAACGAACACTCGCGATTATCGCGCGCTGTCCGATTCCATTGGCGCTCGTGTCGACATCTACCCAAAAACGCTGGCCTGTCGCGTCGACATGGAGCTGGGCGACGCGTCCGTATCGGAGCGCAGTGGAGCGTGCTAGCGAGTGGGTGAGTACGAACTGATCAGCGGCCGAGGCGGTGGTGCGCCGCTGGAGCGCGGCGGAGATTTTGGGTCCACCAATAGCCGCCACAATCCCTAGTACGGACATCACCATTACTGCCTCGATCATGGTGAAGCCCTTCCGGTTCATCGCAAGCATTGTGACGCCGCTCCATAAGGAAGTACGCTTACTAATGTGCTTGCAGTAAAAGACTGTTTCCAGGTCGCAAAACGTCACCGGCGGCGAGTCGGCGTCCTGCGGAGGAACCGGGGGGATCTCGGTAACCTGTTGATTTTGTTTGTGTTACGGGTTACTACCGACGAATGGATCGCATCGTGAGTGAATGCTAGATTTTGGATTGCCGGCTGGGATGGGGGTCCCTTGATGAGTAAACAACTTGTGACCTGTGCAGGCCCTTCTATAGTCATTCACTTGTGAAGGGATCCTCGGATGCAGAACTGGTTGCCGCCGTCCTCGCTGGGGATGTCGAAGCATTCTCCGGCCTGGTTCGGCGCCACGAGGACGCGTGCGTCCGTTTTGCGGTCCGAATGCTTGGATCGCGGGTAGACGCGGACGATGCGCTGCAGTCGGCGTTCATGCGTGCCTTTCGTGGTTTACGCAGCTGCAGGGAACCGGATCGTTTCGGAGGCTGGCTTTATCAGATCGTTATCAACGAGTGCCGGACCTTTGCGTCGCGACAGCGACGCCGAGACCTTCGCTTTACTCCCGCGACCAACGCGATCGAGCGGGCTGTGGCGCCGGGTTCCGAACCGGAAGAGGATACGGACGTGGGTGGACACATCGAGAGTGCGCTGGGAATGCTCCCAGCCGAACAGCGCGAGGCATTCCTGCTCAAGCACGTTGAAGAGTTGTCTTACGATGAGATGGCGGAGCTGACGGGCATCAGTGTGTCGGCGCTGAAGATGAGAGTGAAGCGGGCGTGCGACGAGCTCCGCGACCTACTGAAAGGGGTTTACAATGGCTGAGAACTACGACGACAGCGAAACGGCGAAAGACGCCGAGCTTATAGAGCAGATTGCGGCTCGACTGCGCGTTCCCGAGCACATCCACCCGTCCTTCGAGAAGCGCTTGATGGAAAAAGTGCGCGCCGAGGCCGGAATACATTTTCCGGCCAGCGGTTCGCCAGAGCGCTCGTGGTGGCATGCTGAGCGAGTCTTTCGTGTTAGCCCGCTGTCCGCTCTCGCCCTCGCGGCTGGAATCAGCCTGATCATCGGCGTCTCCGGCGTCGCAATCGGCTCGCGGATTTCGTCGCATTCTCCCACGGCAACTGGCGTTGCGTCGACCGCCGGACGCGACACGGTGCAGGTCGTGCGATTCGTTTTCGTCGACCCGCGTGCCACGAGTGTGGAGCTTGTGGGCGATTTTAATGAGTGGTCAAGGGGAAAGACCGAGCTGGGACGTTCGGGAGCACCGGGGGTGTGGGCCGTATCCGTCCCCCTCTCGCCGGGGCGGCACGAGTATGCTTTTATTATCAACGGTTCGCGTTGGGTTGCAGACCCGCTCGCAGTGAAGAGCTCTGACGATTTTGGAACCGAGAGCTCGGTGATCCGAGTGGGAACCCCAGCCAACAGCGCGACGTAGAAAGAGCGTTCTCTCTCGGCACCCGTTCCCCGCGGTTATTTGAAAGCTGGACGACTTCCAACTTTACCAACCTTGAGAGGAACGCTGACCGCGATCCTCCTCGTAGCGCGAGCAAGTCAGGCGCAAAAAGTGGAAAGCACTCTGGATGTCGGCGGAGCAGCGCTTCGCTATGCGGACACTTTAACAACCGGTGCCGCCACGATCACGCCACACCTGGTAGCCGATTGGGGTTCTGAATTCATTGATGCGTCGGGGACGTACTCGCACTTCACCTCCGGCGGGTGGAGCACTCAAGGGTCGCTCTCTGCCTCGCGCTTCATTCCCATCAACCATGCATTCTTCGGCGAGGTGGGTGGGTTTGCCGGCGGAAGCACCCACAACGATGGAACCCGAACCGGTGAAGTAATCGCGAACGGACGGCTCCATCTCACGCGCGACAAGAGCGAATTCTTCCTGGGCTTTGGCGGCGGTCGCACGTGGGACGCCACCGCGTGGAGAAGTCTGCTTCTCGGAGAAGTGGGCGCCTCGATCGGCTCGGGGCCAACGAGCGCGTTGGTTACGATAAGCCCGACGATGGTCAATGACTCGATCAAATACGCCGACGCGCAGGCGTCGTTGTCCTGGAAGGGCGAGGCGGTGGATCTCGGGGCCTTGCTCGGATTCCGCCTTGGAGATCAGCTCACGACGCTCAGCTCCAACGTAAAGTCGTGGGCCAGTGCGAGCGCGGTTTTCTGGATGACGCCGCGAATTGGCTTGGCTTTGGGCGGCGGAAACTATCCAGTCGATCCGACTCAGGGTTTTCCTGGCGGCCGGTTTGTGTCGCTGAGTGTTCGCCTCGCTCAGGGGCAGCGCCCCAGCCAGCAGCCGAACGAGCAGAGCGGGCGGGAATTCCCTCTTCCTGATCTCGCTCCGAGCACGGCCCCCGGTGTGACCGGGTTCGTCGCGGCGCGCGACGTGGGCGACGCGGTAACCCTACGGGTGAACGCTCCCAGCGCGCGACAGGTAGAGATCAGTGGTGACTTCACAAATTGGGTCCCGGCTCACCTCGCTCCAGCGGGAGGAGGGTGGTGGTCAATTACCATTCCGATCAAGAACGGCAAATACCAGATGAATGTCAGAGTGAATGGAGGCCAATGGACGGTGCCTCCCGGTCTTCTCTCGATTGCGGACGAGTTCGGAGGAACGGTTGGATTGCTCATCATCGAATAACGTTCAATGTGACCTCCTACCGGGCTTCGGGAGTCTATCAAGTATGGCGCGCCGACTCGGGCGAGCCATGGTATGCTTTACAGCGGATCGCAAATCACTCCCCAGCGGAGATGATACATACATGACCCAGATTCGAAGCTTCGCCGTGTTGGTCCTGGCTATTGCACTTAGCGCGCAGGGCTCGATTGCGCAGACGCCGGCCAGAGATCCCTCCGCACGTTTGAGGGAAGTACTGCCGGCCGATGTTGCTCAGCGAGTTCTTGCCCGAATTGCGGATGCGCGGGCGCGACAGCTTCCCGCCGAAGCACTTGAAAACCGCGCTTTGAAGTTCGCAGCCAAGGGCGTCGACCCAACGAACATCGAGCGTTCTGTAAACGAGCAGGCCGTGCGCATGGAGACTGCTAGAGCAGCTCTGGCCAGTGGTCGCAAGTCGACTCCGGCGGGCGACGAGATCGAAGCCGGAGCCGAAGCGATGCGTAAAGGAGTCGACGGCGCGTCGGTCACTTTTCTGGCGAAGACCGCCCCCTTTGGACGTTCGCTTGCGGTCCCGCTTTTCGTGATCGGGAGTCTTACCGATCACGGCTTGAGCTCCGCCGATGCGTTACAGCGTGTGCTTGCTCGCCTCAAGGATCGCGCGTCTGACACCGATCTGGAGAGCATGCCCGGCGAGCTCCCACCGCAGGCGGTGGCAGGACAAGCCAACCGCCCGGCGTCTACCGGCCGCGATTTCGGACAGAGTCACAAGCCTGCATCTGCCGGACGCCCAGCTACGGCCGGACCGCCCGCAGGAGTACCAGGGAACGCCGGAGCGAAATCCAATCCCGGCCAGACCAAGCGGCCGCCGCGGAAAAACTGAACGGATTAGCAGAAAAAAGGGGGCGGCGAAGGCCGCTCTCTTTTTTTCCCCCGGAGTCGCCACACGACGTCGGCCCTCAATTGTACAGATGAGCTGTGACCCCGGCGCGCATTGCCCGAGTCTAACACGTTGGGACCGCGCTCTGCACGCGAGTCCAAATCAAACAAGACCGTTAACGCACTCGTGCAGGAGATAAGGAAATGAACAGGACACTTCGACTTTTTGCGCTCATGGCGCTTGGCACCCTGGGCGTCGCCGCATGCGGCAGCGACTCAACGGGCACAGGCACCGGCCTTCTAACCGTGCGCATGACAGACGCACCGTTCCCCTTCTCCGATGTCGCCCGGGTCGACGTTTTCGTCGTCCGTGTCGACGCGAGAACTTCGGAGCCGACCGACGCGGAAGCGACTGACGAATCCAATACGAGCGGATGGACCACTGTGGCCACTCCGAACACCTCGATCAACCTCCTCGATCTCGGCGACGGCAAGACGACAAACCTTGGCGCCACCACGCTCTCCACCGGCACGTACAACGGCTTTCGTCTCATCATCGATCCGAGCAAATCCTCGATCACGCTCAAGGATGGAACCCAGCCGGCGATTATGTTTCCGAGCGCGGGCCACTCCGGCATCAAGATCAATCTGGACAAGCCGATCGAGCTGACGGAAAACGGCTCGGTGATGACGCTCGACTTCGACATCGGCAGCAGCTTCGTGATGCGTGGCAACAACGCCAGAAACGGCTTCATTTTCAAGCCGGTCATCCG
>DATHGO010000380.1:0-3069 GCA_035317585.1 Gemmatimonadaceae bacterium
GCCGTCGGCTGCTTCAGCCCACCCAATCCGTGAAGGTGGGCGTAGAGGTAGTTCGCCGTGAAGTCGATCGCGCTCTCATAGTGGGCTTTGCCCCGGAATGAGCCGCTGACATCGATTCCTATGACGAGTGTTGATCGAGCGACCCGTGCGCCATCCGCTGGTGGCGCGCACGCCACGACCGCGCTCAACACGAGTGCAGCGGACGCGCACGATACGATGAGTTTGCGTGAGGTTCTCATCACGCTACCCTCGGCCTTGGCTCGTGAGGAGTGCGCATGGGGCCGCCCTCCAGGTGCGGGCGCGAAGCGTGCGCCAGCGGCGTGGCTGCAAGGATGTCCTCGAGCGACTTGAAAGGAAGTGAGAACATCGGCCGAGATTTGATGGTGACGACAGCGAAATTGATTGCGGCTGCCAGGAGCTGGAGCACTGGGAGCGAAAGCAGCTCGAACATGCGCTTTGCTTCCTCGTGGAACCACGCGGTCTCTGCCTTGAGGGCATTGACCGGCTCGCGCCAGAGTCCTGGCTCGATTGCTCTCTCGATGGGGCGCTTTGCACCTTCCATCGCAACGGCCTGCCGCGAAAGGATCGCGAGCAACGCTGGAGTTCCGAAACGACCGAACAGGAACCATGACATACCGCGCACGCCCAGCCAGCCGAAGGAGGCCAAAGCGAGGGTGGCGCCGATACCGAGCTGAACCGAGCCGCCCGATTGCTGGGCGATCCACGGCGTGATCGCGTCGATCAACTCACGGTAGAGAAAGATCACCTCGAAGAACATCACCGCGCTCTCGACGACGAGCATCTGCACTATGGTAGCTGTCTTCTTTTCCTTGATTGCTTCGGTCACGACCTGCACGCAGGCGAAGCTTCCCGCCACCAGCATGAACAGGAACATCCAGAGCAGCGGCGCCATCACGCGTGGGTTCGGATCGAACCCGGTGAGACTGCCGAAGACTTCGTTGAGTGTCGGCTGCAGCGTGAAGGTGAAGATCGTCGCTTCGATCGCGCACCAGACGGTGAGGACCATGAATGCGACCCACGGAACACCAGGCTGGAAGTAACGTTCCGATGTCCAATTGAGCAGCGTGAGCGGCGAGCGCAACACGCCGAGCAGAATGTTCTTGACCATCAGGAAGGCGAAGCGCACCGAGCCGATGACCCAGCCAACGAGCGCGACACCGACGCGCATCATTCCCGTCCAGAAGAGCCAAATACAGCGGCCAGCATCCCACCACGCCATGAGCATTGATGTGATGAAGGCGCCGCGACCAGACCGGAAGGGAAGCGTGTAGATAGAAGCGACCGTGCACCACATGCCGGCCGCGAGTAGAAGTGCAGGCATCAGCAGGGCGATCCAAGCCAGCGCCTGACCCGCGGAATTTCCGCCGATCCACGCCGCGGCTATCGTCGACTGCCATGCTGCGAGCCAGCGCAATGGCGCCAGCAATGTGAGCACCGCGCCTTGCCAATCCGCGGGGAATAATTGCGCAAACGATTCGAACATGATGATCGACCTCTAGAAGGAGGTGTGGCGTTCGCGCCGTTGTCGCGTAAGACGTGCGTGACTGATGGGTGACGAAACCCGGCGCATAGTATTGCTTAAAGTCAGACGAGCCACGGTTGAGCTGGAAACGTCGGTTCGGGGGCTTCCCAGCCGGGGGGATAGTTGGGCCTCTGGAGCGGTCCATAACGTCCCGATATTGATGCGTTGTACGTAGACTCGGGCTCTTTAGCAGACCCTCATTCCTTCACTACGCGGTACCTCACGTGCGTCGCGAGTGGGCCATCAGCGGCCGAGACTTTCTCGAGCCGCAACATGGTCATGTCGATCACCACCTTGGTCATAGGGCATCCTTTAATGAGAGCGAAAGTCACAAAATCGAACAAATTACCTGAACGGCTGCCGGTCCTTTAGGTAGATTGCATCATGCCGACAAAAGAGAAAGGATTGAAAGACTTCGAGTTCGTCGATGCAGGGCGCAAGTTCATCTGCTCGGTCGAGGTACCCGGTCAGACGGGGATGAAGCCATGGTGGTGGTTCCGACTCGATAACGGAACGAGCACGCGCTACGCTCCTTTCGAGGCTTCCGCTAACGACACCAAGCAATCAGTTCAGGCTCGCATCGTCGCCTACTACGCGGAGCTTCTCGCGATCGAGGCACGACCGGCACTTCAGAGACCGGTCTGGCGGAAGCCGGAGCGTCCAGTTGCGCCGGGGGAAACAGTCGCAGCCCCAGTGCCGCTCACGCCGTCGGTCTGATTCGCCGATTCAGGGCACGGTACTGACCGCATAGTACGGCTGCACGATGAGAACGACGGCGTCCAAAGGTTTGCATCACCGCATCCACGACGTCGTTTCGCGCATACCGCGCGGCCGCGTAGCTACCTATGGTCAGGTCGCGCGCCTTGCCAAACTGCCCGGGCAAGCGCGCCTCGTGGGTTATGCACTTCATGCGCTGCCCGCGGGCAAGTCTATTCCGTGGCAACGGGTGGTGAATGCGCAGGGCGCAATCAGCCTGCCCTCGGATCATGGCTCGCGGCAACGACGCCTTCTCGAGCGTGAAGGCATTCGCTTCGATTCGCGAGGCCGAATACCACTCGCTTCCTTTCAATGGCGACCAAGACGGTCAACGACTCCAAAGTAGCTCGGCGGCCCTGGAGATCTGTTCGACCTCAACCGCGATAGCGTCGCGATTTCGAGGTCACGTCAGTCGCGAATTGTTCTCCAGGGATTTCCGAGCATTGAGGATTGGTTGAGTTTCGCCAGCGTGCAAGGTTGCAGATTGGCGCTCCCACTTGTCGTCCACCTTTTCAAGCGACGACAGGTAGCGCAGGCGAGTGTGATGATCTTCGTCGAGCTGCGCGTCTCGGATGTCTTCGTCTTTCATCCCCGTAAATTGGCCCCACGGCTCTCTCGCGCAATGCTTCCGCCACCGTCGTTACAATCAGCCATTTGTGTAACGAGCGCGTAACAGTGATTCTCCGCGCCACGCGGATTCCGCGCGCGCGTTATCGCTCTCTCGCGTGCTCGCCGCGCAAGACGAAGCAAGTTGAGTTTGCCTTGGCGAC
>DATHGO010000381.1:0-7992 GCA_035317585.1 Gemmatimonadaceae bacterium
GCCAGCATCCGGTCACGCGCGCTCAGACCGAAACGTGCACGCGTTCCTTGATGTGCTTGACGGAATGCGATCGGTCAATATTTCATTCGCCGGCGGAAATCATGGAGGCGCCTCTGGAAGCTGCCTGACACACAACCCACCTGCACGCGAGCCAAATAGAACGCGGCGCAACAGCCGCTACCACTCATCCCTTGTGAGGTGCAGCGCCACTTCCAGTCGGAGCCCCTTGGCAGGAATTTGTCGCGCAAGGCCGACGTAGGCGGTATTATCTAGCTGTGAAACATCACGCTAATGGCAGGGCTCGCGCACGTCCCGGCATGAGCCGGGGCAGTATCCTCCTCCTCCTCATCTTCCTGACGATCGCGATCGCGCGCTGCACGAGCCGCGATGGGCAGGATCGCGAGGACCAGGCGGTCACGATGCAGCCCGGATCCGAGGAGAAGTACCAAAGTGCAGGCGACGAAGGACTCGGCGCCGCCGTGGCGATCGTCATGGATAATTCCGGGTCGATGAAGGAGTCGGCGCCAGGTGACAGTCGCCCGAAGTACCAAGTCGCGCGCGAGGCGGTCGCCGAGATGCTCGCCGCCACCGATTCATTCGCGCTCGGCCACCCGGATTTCCCGATCAAGGTCGGACTCTATCAATTTGCGAGCGGCGTTGCTCGTTTGGTGGACATTCAGCCGTACGACCGCGAGGCACTCCGCGGGGCACTGATGCGCATGCCACTTCCTGACGGAGGGACGGCGATTGGCGAGGCCCTGGACGCTGCGCGCCGCGACCTCTACCGCGCCGGCGTGATCAGGAAGTACATCCTGGTCATCACCGACGGCGAGAATACCTCGGGCCGGTCCCCGGAGGAGGTCGCGCGGGAGATCGCGCGCCGCAGCGAAGGGGCGGTGCGCATGCACTTTGTGGCGTTCGACGTCGACGCCGCCAAGTTCTCATTCGTGCGAGATGTCCGCGGGGAAGTGCTTGGCGCCGGAAATGCCGTCGCGCTGCGGGCGAGCCTCGATTCGATCTACCGCGGAAAGATCCTCGCGGAAGCAATGGACGCAGGCGAGCGACAGGCGCCCTCTACCGACTCCTCACGTAGCCGCCGCACCTCCTCCGACTCCAGCCGGGCGAAAAAACGATGATTCTCGGAAAATTCTTCGGCGCGATCCGCGCTCAGCTGAACAAGATCGCCAACATCTTCTTCGAATCCGATCCGATCGCGGTCATGCAGCTCGAGGTCGACCAGGCCACGGCGCGACTAAAGGAAGGACGCAAGGGACTCGAGCTGTACCGCGGGCTCGTCGAGACCGTCGCGCGCCAGGTCCTGAGCGGCAAGTCCAACGCGACGCAGCTCGAGGCGCAGATCAAGGCGCATCTCAAGGCCGGCAATCGCGAGATGGCCGGTCAACTGGCCGTCCAGCTGCAGAAGACAAACACCGAGCTGGAAGCCAATCAGAAGCAGCTCGAGATGCACGAGACGAGCTACCAGAACAACCTGCTGAAGATCCAGAAAGCGAACAAGGACATCGTGAAGGTTCGCGACAAGATCCGGCAGTACGACGCCGAGCTGAAGATGAGCGCGGCGGAGGCCGAGATCGCGCAACTCTCCGAGTCGTTCGACATGAATGTGACGACCGACTTCGGCCAGATCGAATCGGTGATCCAGAGGCAGATCGACACCAATCGCGGCAAGACTCGCGTGGCGGTGGACATGTCGTCCAAAGGCATCGCCGAGATCAAAGCCGAGGAAGCCGTCGACAAGGCGATGGCCGAGGATCTCCTCAGCAAGTTCGAGCAGCAGCTTGGCCTGAAGTCTCCGGAAACCTCACCGATCACCGAGTCCGCCAAGTCGCTCGGGCCGATTACTGAACGGCAATAGTGCCGTCCCCCTCAACTTCTCAGGTATCCTGACATGAACGATACGCCCGGAACCTCCGGCCGACCGAAACCAGCGTTCTACGCCGTCGTGCTTCTTGTCGTCGCGGGGCTACTGTACGTGGGCTTCTCGCGATTCACAGGGCGTCCGGTGCTCGGCAGCCGCGACAGCTCGAACGTCTCCGCGGACGAGCTGGCGAAGATGAAGGGCGGTATCGAGGCGCCCGACAACGCCAGCCTCACGACCGTGAAGGAGTATTCCTACGTTGCAGGCAGCAGGCTGCCCGACGTCAAGGGCTCGTCATCGTATTCGCCGATGGCGAACAACACGGTGCGAATGGCGCTCAACGTCTGGGCGGGATGGGCCCCGGTGATTCTTGCCAACGATGGGTTCAAGGCGGGGAAGGTCTGGACGGCGCCTGGCGGCAAGACCTTCAAACTCGAGCTCGTGCTCATCGACGACCCGATCGCGATGAGAGACGCCTACGCTTCCGGCAAAGTGCATATCGGCTGGGCGACGCTCGACATGATCCCGCTGTTCGTCGAGCAGCTGAAAAAGGATTCGCGCACGATGCCGCGCGTCTTCCAGCAGGTCGACTGGTCGAATGGCGGCGACGGCATTGTCTGCCGAAACACCGTGAAGTCGGTGAGTGACATGCGCGGTAAGACGGTGGTGCTGGCGCAGAACTCTCCGTCGCACTTCTTCCTCCTCAACACGCTCATCAGCGGCGGTGTGCAGCCCGGCGAGGTGGAGTACAAGTTCACGCAGGACGCCTTCCAGGCCGCGGCCGCGTTCAACGCCGACAAGTCGGTGGCGTGTGTGGTGAGCTGGGCGCCCGACATCTACACGCTGTCCGAAGCGAGGGGAAACCGGATGCTCGTGAACACCCAGACGGCAAACAAGCTCATCGCCGACGTCTGGTTCGCACGCGCCGATTTCGCCAAAGACAATCCCGCCATCATGGAGGGCCTCACGCGCGGAATCTTCGGGGCGATGGAGTCGCTCAAGACGGAGGAATCGAAAGCGAAGGCCGCGCGGCTCATGGCGGCCGGTTACTCCATCCCCGAAAAGGACGCGCTCTCGATGCAGGGCGACGCGCACTCCACCAACTACGCCGAGAACCGGGAGTTTTTCCTCAACCAGAACAACCCGACCAACTTCGAGCGGACCTGGAACACCGCCTATTTCCTCTACCGGAAGATCGGCAGTGTCTCCGGCAATCCCGTTCCGTTCGACCAGGTGATGGACTTTTCCATTATCAGGAAGCTGAGCAACGAACCGCTGTTCGCGAACCAGAAGAACGAGTACCAGGTGCAGTTCGTCCCGACCTCGGCGTCGGCGCTCCAGGCGGAGAGCAATGAGATACTCACCAAGACCGTCGTCATTCAGTTCTTCCCCAACTCCGACGACCTCGATATGAAGGTCGACAAGGAAGTCGGTGGGAAGGTCCTGAAGCAGCTGTACGATCCGAACGCGCCGTTCGTCGTCGAGGAGTCGGGCAAGCTCGCCGGACAGTTCGGTGCGGCGCGGATCGTGATCGAGGGCCACACCGATGCCTCGATGCGTGGATCAGGGGGTGTGACTGCCGCCGATGTCGAGGAGCTATCGCTGCGCCGCGCGAACGCTGTGAAGCAGGCACTGTTGCGCAAGTTCCCGACGTTGCAGCCCAACCAGTTCACGACGGTTGGAAAGGGGTGGGACCGCCCCGCCGATCCCAACGATCCGAACAACTTCGCGAAGAACCGGCGCGTCGAGATCAAGGTGTATCCGGTCGAGTCCAAATGACGTGACGCCAGCTCCAATTCGGCGCGGGCTGTTCGCGCTCCGCGCCGATCCGCCGGCCACGCTCCGCCGGCTGCTCGGCGTGGTTGGCGTGGTGATCGTCATCCTGATGTGGGGCGCGCTGACCTACGGCGACGTCCCGGAGCAGCGCCTGGTGTCTCCGGTGCTGCTTCCGAGTCCCCGCGAAGTCGTCGCCAGCGTTCCGGTGCTCTTCCGGGAACGCGCGCTCGTCGAGAGCATCTTCGCCACGCTCAAGCGCGTTCTGAGCGGCTTTGGCCTCGCGATCCTCATCGGCGTGCCGCTGGGGATTCTCGCCGGCTCGTACCGGCTGTTCGATGCGCTCACCGCTCCGCTGTCGCTGTTCGCGCGCAACATCCCGGTTGCCGTGCTGATTCCACTGACGATTCTCTGGTTCGGCATCGACGAGACGCAGAAGACGATGTTCATCTTCATCGCGACTGTTCCGTTCGTCTTCTTCGAGGCCATGCGCGCGGTGATCACTATCCAACCGCGGTACGTTGAGACGGCGCAGACGCTGGGCGCGTCGTCGCGACAGGTAATTGCGAAAGTGCTCATCCCGCTCGCGCTTCCCGACATCTTCTCCAGCCTGCGCAGCCTGTTCGGCCTGGCCTTCGGCTACATCATGCTGGCGGAGCTCGTGAACGCGAAGTTCGGTCTCGGCTTTCTGCTCATGACCAGCCAACGGCGCGGGCTCACCGAGCACATCTTCGCAATCCTGATTCTCATTGGCCTGCTCGCCTTCAGTATCGATCGCCTGCTGCTCTGGTTTCAACGCGGGTTCTTCCCCTACCGCGAGGCCGAGGAGTGACCGCACCGGTGCCCGCCGATCCGCCGCCGCCGATCGTGCTGTTCGACAAGGTGAGCAAGACGTTCGACGACGGCTTCACCGCGATTCGCGACGTCACGTTCAAAGTCGACGACAAACCCAACGAGATGGAGATCATCACGATCCTGGGGCCATCGGGGTGCGGCAAGTCCACGATCCTGCGACTCATCGCGGGGCTTCGCCCACAGTTTCCGCCGACAACAGGGACGGTTCAGGTATTGGGACAGCCCGTGGTGGAGCCGGGCGCCGACCGGGGCATGGTGTTTCAGGACTACACCTCGTTTGACAACCGGACGGTCGAGGACAACATCGCCTTCGGGCTCGAGTGCGAGGGGATACCGGCGAAGGAGCGCCGGGAGAGAGCGCGCGAATGGATCGGGAAGGTGGGGCTCGAGGTCAAGCGCGATGCATCGAAGTATCCGCACCAGCTCTCGGGGGGAATGCGCCAGCGCGTCGCGATCGCACGGTCGCTCATTCTCAAGCCGAAAATCATGCTCATGGACGAGCCCTTCGGAGCGCTGGATCCGCGTACCAGGCTCAACATGCAGGACATGCTCGTCGGGCTTGCCCGCGAGGCGCAGGCCACGGTCTTTTTCGTCACCCACTCGATTGAGGAGGCGGTGTACGTAGGCGACCGGACGTTCATCATCTCGTCGGCGCCGGGCACGATTCTCCACGACATGCCGGTGCCCGGGCCGGATTTTCCGGCGCGTGTGATGCAACAGAAGCCGGAGTTCATGAAGATCGTGTTTCACATCCGCGACATCATGGAATCCCTCGAGAGCTCCACGCGGGCGGGCGACGAGTAGATGACGCCAATGTTCTCCGGCTCTCGACGCTCCGGCATCGGCGCCTACGTGAAGGCGGCGTTCACGTATCACTGGAATCTGCTCCTGTTCGCTGGTGGCGCCGCGCTGGCTGCGCTGTCGGGCCAGGCCGATGCCCTCCTCCCGATCGTTGGCGCGCTGGAGCTGGCCTACTTGTCGGGCATGGTCGCCATCCCCCGTTTTCGAACGGCGGTGGATGCACAGATCGCTTCGCGTGAGCGGCAGCAAGCGTCCGGAGCGCGTGTTGGGCCCGCCGCACAGGAGTCGCTGCAGCGCATGGTCAACTCGCTGCCTGCGATGTCGGTCCAGCGATTTGCGTCGCTTCGCAAGCGCTGCTTCGAGATGCGTGACATCGCCAGCGGCGTACGAGGCCAGACGGCCAGGTCGAGTGATTCCGCGGATTCCATCCGCACGCCGGCGCTCGATCGGCTGCTCTTCCTCTTTCTCAAGCTGCTGATGTCGCAGGCAGGCCTCGACCGATTTCTGCGCAGCACCAGTGAGGTGATGCTGAGTGCCAAGGTGGATGATGTCCGCAAACGCCTCACGGCGGCGCAGGAGAGCAAGGATGAACGGATGATTCGCTCGCTGCAGGACAGCCTGGCGGACGCGGAGCTTCGGCTCGACAATTACAGAAAGAGTCGGAAGGATGCCGACTTCGTGGCTATCGAGCTCGATCGGATCGAGACGAAAATCCAGGCGCTCACCGAGATGGGCGTGAGCAGTCAGGATCCCGACACACTCAGCCACCAGGTGACCGCGGCCGCCGAAAGCATGCAGCAGACGGAGAGCACGGTGAACCAGCTCCAGCATCTCACCGGACTCGCCGATCAGCTCGAGGAACCTCCCGCGATTCTGGACGCCGAGCTGGAGAACGTGCTCCGTGTCCGCTGAGCTGCCGGGTTGGTATCCGTCGTGGGCACGCACCATGGCCGATCTGTATTTCTCTCGCGCGTCTTCGGTGTTCGTGCTGCACGGCAACACGTACGACCTCGTTCCACTCGGTGATGTCGACGCGGATGACCGCGCGCCGTTCGGAGGGATTCCGGAGTTTCTGTCCGAACAGCTCTTCGGGAAGTGGGACCTGGTGCTGCATTATGATCTCGGCCGCGGCCTCCGCGCCTTCGCTGGACGAAGCGAGAAACGGCTCAAGGACATGGTGGCGCTCGCGACCAGGCGGATCGGCGATCTCTCGACCGTCAAGAATGATCCTGCGATCGTGTTCGGAGTTCTCGACTTGTTCGTGCGGGAGAACATCATGGCGCCGGCGGACAAGCAGCTCAGCGTGGCGGTCATCGTCAGCCACGCATCGTACCTTTTTCCAGCTGGTGAGCCTGGCCGACTAAGCTTTTCGGCCTCGGGGATGGCCGTCACACTGTTGAACTGGGCGACCAGCCCGCATGTGAAGAGCATGGAGACCGCGTTCGTGCTCATCGACGAGCGGCGCAGCGACATGACCGACCGCATTACCGGCAACCCGTACGTCTCGACGATCGAGGTACCGATGCCGGGCGAGAGCGAGCGCCTCGCATTCATTCGCGATGCGACGGCGGGAGGATCGGCCGACAAGTGGAAGTCGGCATCGGATTACCCGCCGGAGCAGCTCGCCGCCCTCGGCGCGGGAATGTCACTCAACGACCTCGGTGTGGTGATCACGAGAGCGCTCGGCGGGGGGCAACGGCTGGACGCGAAGCTGTTCAAGGACACCAAGAAGCGGTTACTGGAGCGCCAGTGTCAGGGGCTGCTCGAGTTCATCGAGCCGAAGTGGAAGCTCGACACCGTGATCGGGCACGATGCCGCAAAGCAGAGGTTGCGCGACGACGCGATGCTCATTGCGCGTGGCGCGCTGGACTCCATGCCAATGGGATACCTCTTGTGCGGACCGGTGGGAACCGGGAAGTCGTTCATGGCAATGTGTGCCGCCGGCGAGATCGGCATTCCGTGCGTGATGCTTAAGAACTTCCGCTCCAAGTATGTCGGCGAGACCGAGGGGAACCTCGAGCGTGTGCTGGCAATGCTGCGGGCGATGGGTCCGGTGTTGGTGGTCATCGACGAAGCCGATGCCGCGCTGGGAGATCGCGACAGCGACGGCGACGCGGGCACCTCCAGCCGCGTCTTCGGCATGATCGCCACCCAGATGGGCGACACCCAATATCGCGGGAAGATTCTGTGGATGCTGCTGACCGCGCGCCCCGATCTCCTGCCCATCGACATCAAGCGGCAGGGGAGGGCGGAGGTGCACATCCCGCTCTTCTACCCGTATAAGGACGAGGAGCTGCAGCAGATGTTCGTGATGCTCGCGAAGAAGCTCGGGACCTCGCTCGAGGCGGAGGACGTGCCGCCGATTCCGCAGAAGGGACTCTTGTCGGGCGCCGACATCGAGGGCATCGTAGGCCGCGCGATGCGCAAGTCGCTCATTGCGGGGAAGAATCAGATCACGAAGGAAGCGCTTGCGGAGGTGGTCGCGCAGTTCATGCCGTCCACGCAGGGGCTGGAGAAGGAGCTGCAGGAGACGGCTGCAATCATCGAGTGCACCGACCGTGAGTTCCTGCCGCCGCCGATTGTGAAAGCGATGGAGAAGGCGGGCGGGCGCGGCGCGTTGCAGGAGCGTCTTACCGCGCTGAAGCAGCTCGTCGCTGCCCTGTAAGGTCAGTCACGCGCGGCCTCAG
>DATHGO010000382.1:0-8060 GCA_035317585.1 Gemmatimonadaceae bacterium
ATGTGCGGACGAAACTCCCGGAAGCATTCGTCGAGGTGCTCGGATGCGAGGCCCCACATTCCGACCTCGCGGAGGCCGGCTGTATCCACCACGTAGCCACCGTCGGGCAACGGGTGCAGCAAGGCGCCGACGGTCGTGTGCCGGCCCTTGTTCACCGATTCGCTGATCTCGCCGACGCGCAGATCGAGTCCCGGGTACATGGCGTTCATCAGTGAGGATTTCCCCACGCCCGACGGTCCGGTGAGCACCGAGGTTTTTCCCGCGAGCACGTCGTGCAGCTCGTCGAGGCCGATTCGCTGCTTGACGCTGGTGAGATGCACGGGATAGCCGGCCGCAACGTAGTCGGCGAACGCCCGCTCCGTTGCTTCCTTGTCGACCAGCTCGATCTTGTTGATCACGATCCGGGACTGAAGCGAATTCCCTTCCGCGATTACGAGAAACCGGTCGAGCATGCGGCGGTGCGGCTCCGGCTTGGCCGCCGAGAAGACGACGACAACCTGATCAACGTTGGCGGCGACGATGCGCTCGCCCTGCCCTGCCCCCGGTTCGCGCCGCGCCAACTTTGAATGGCGAGGCAGAATCTCGGCGATCGCCCAATGGACGCCCCGCTCATCTATCTCCAGGACGACCCGATCACCGACCGCGAGCTTCCTGTCTTGCTTGCGCTCCTGTTTGAGTCTGCCGCGCAGCGATGCCTCGTGCGTCTCCCCCGAGTCGGCGCGGACGTGCCATACTCCGCCCGTCCCTTTGAGCACGACGCCCTCCTTGCGCGTCAACTGGTACCCTCGTTGCGCATCGAATCCCACCAGGGCAGCAGCTCGCTGCGCCTCGTCTTGATGAGGCCATCGAGTTTCACCTTCACTTCGTTGAGCGGTAATGCGCCCACCATTTTGCGCGCCTCCTCCTCGGTGGTGGCGAAGGCGAGATACTCCGTCTCCAGATGCCCGCTCGCGACGGGATCTCCGTGGCCCCAGCGGACGAATAGCAGATAGGCGGCAAACGGTCGCTGCCTTTCTCCGCTCGTATCGGTCACGATCTCGACACTGTACGAAAGGCCGTCGCTTCCTTCGAATGCGGCTGGACGGTCGTGCACCGCCATGTACCCGCCAATCGTATTGGGGTCGCCTTTCGAGTGGTCGGGGGGAAGGAATCTGCCCATCGTCAGCGGCGGCGTTTGCCGACCATCTCCTTGAACATGTTTCCGGTGAGGAATGCAACGTTGGCGGGACGCTCGGCGAGACGCCTCATGAGGTACGGGTACCACTGCGTTCCAAATGGAACGTACACCCTCATGCGATAGCCCTCCCGGACAAGCTGGTCCTGGAGATCGCGGCGCACTCCGTAGAGCATCTGGAACTCGTAGCGGTCCGCCGTGATGTCGTTTGCCCGGGCGAACCGCTTCGCCTCCCTGATGATCGCCTCGTCGTGGGTGGCGATGCCGGGATAGTTCCCCTTGAGCATCAGCTCGTGCATGCAGCGAACGTAGTTCGCATCGACGTCCTTCTTGTCTGGAAAGGCGACCGTCTCCGGCTCCTTGTAGGCTCCCTTGCACAGGCGGACGCGCGCCTTGATTGAAATCGCGCGCTCGACATCGGCGAAGGTACGATACAGATAACTCTGCAGCACGATCCCCACGTTCTCGCGGTACGCCGGATAGAGTCGCTGCTCGAATAGATCAAGCGTGCGCTGAGTATACTCGCTCGACTCCATGTCGATGCGCACGAACGAGCCATAGTCGCGCGACCGCTGCAGGATCTTCTGCATGATCGCGACGCAGAGGTCCTCGGAGGTGTCGAGTCCCATTGCCGTGAGCTTGACTGAGACGTTGGCGTCCGCTTTCTGCGCGTGGATGCGGTCGATCATGCTGATGTACGCCTCGCCCGCGACTCGCGCCTCCGCCTCGTTGTGAACGCTCTCGCCCAGCAGATCGAGCGAAGCGGTGATCCCTCGGGCGTTTAGCCGGGCGACAGCGGCGAGAGCCGTGTCGACGGTCTCGCCGGCGACGAACCGGTTGGCAAAGCTCTTGGCCACCCTGTTGTTGCGCACGAATTTGAATATTTGCTGCTGGTCCGAGAGATAGAGCAATGCGCTGCGGAGCATCAGTTCTGGAGTGGGTCTGTGGTTGACGCGGACGACCGGCGATTGACGGCGCGCCCGCGGCGGAGATCGAAGATCCTTGTCACCGGGAATCGGCCGCCTTTCTTGAGACTGCCGTCGAACAGATTCCAGGTAGTGAAGCCATCGTCGCTCTCCGGCTCGAGCAGATAGACGACGAGCTCGCCGCGCGGCTGCGCCGTAGACACGATGAAGGACTTCGGGGGAAGAGTCTGCAATCCTCGCTCCCACCGGCCCTTGAGACGGACTTCGTGGTGCCCCTGAAAAGTCCGCGGAGCTGTGATGATCGAATCGATCGTGAAGGATTCCCCGCGCGCGCTCCAGGCGGAATCGGAACGATCGACGCGAATGCCGTGGAGCCGAAGCAGTGTCGCGACCGCGGTGTCCTCGGGTGCCACCACGTAAGCCGCCGGAGGTGTCCGATCGAGCGTCGATGTGAAGCGATCGTAGACGGGCATGCGAATCGTTCTGAACCGGCCGGTGCGTCGCTCGCCACGTGGGACGCCGGGTTGGGTCAAAGAGGAGTCGCCGGTCTTCTCCAGATCCTCTTTGATCACATCCATCATTCGCGGCGTTGTGATGAGCTCGGAGCGGATGGCGACCATTTGCACGGAATCGGGAGAGCGGCCCCACGCGAGCGGCTGACTGTCCGCGCGCGCGGTCAGTGATCTGATCGCGACTCCTTTCTCGGCAACCAGCGAAAGAACCTCGTTGACGAACGCGTAGGTGGAAGCGATCCGCCGGGCGAGCGAATCGTGTGAGTACGCTTCACTCAGGATTCCGATGCGGCCACGAATTCCGTAGTAGTTGGTGCCGAAACGTGGGCGTGAATCGTAGGTTGCCCAGGCTTCATGCACGCTCGTGTCCGCGGTGGCGCCGGGCTCGTCGGTAAGGAAGTTCCCGTAATCGAACACCTCGAAGCCGTCACGCGTCCGCATTCGCTCGCGCAGAACCGGGAGCAGCGAGTCGCGTGCGTAAACTCCTCCGAATACCGCGGCTGGGCTCAGCGACGGGGAATACGTGAGCGCGTATCCGTGAAAGCTTCCGTCGGTCGTGTGGAGATCGACGAACACGTCTGGATCCCAGATGTTGAACATCCCCAGCGATGCGCGCGTTTCCGGAGCTTCCGCCTTTACGTAGTCGCGGTTGAGATCGAAGTTCTGCGCGTTCGGTCGGATGCCAACCATCTCGGGACCATTCTGTTCGGTGCGGTTCACCGATTGCGGCGCAAATCGCTCATTGCCGTCGGCGTTGTAGATCGGCACAGCAATCAGAACGATGGAGTCGAGCACGTTCGGCTTGCTCGAAAAAGTGAGATCGCGAATCAGCGCCAGGAGCGCGTCCTTTCCCTCCACTTCGCCCGCGTGGATGTTGCCCTGAACGTATACAATCGGACGCCCCAGTCGCTTCGCCTCGGATGCCGTGTAAACGACTGGTCGCGACGCGATGACATAAGGAATGTCACGCCCTTCACTCGTTTTGCCGATCGATCCGAAAGACAGCGGTGCACCCAGCGTTCGCAGCGAGTCGAGAAACTTTCTGACGTCGCTGTAGCGGGAGGTTTCGCGATATCGCATCAGCTCGGGACGAGTGCGGGGATAGTCCGCCGGAGTCAGGGGTTTGCGCACTGCCGGAGTACACGCGACGAGCTCAACCACTGTCGCCACCGCAAGAATCGACCAACGCACTACAGTCGGCACTCCACCCCTCACGAGCGCTCGTCGGGGTAGAAGACCTGTCTCCGACGAGCCATCTCGAGCAGCAGTTCCGCCGGCTCGAACCGTCCCGGGAAGCGGGCGTTCAGGTCCTCGAGCCGCTGAACCACTATCTGGATGCCGAGTGAATCCATGTAGCGGAATGGTCCGCCGCGAAATGGGGGGAAGCCGATTCCGAACACCGCTCCAACGTCGCCATCACGCGCCGAGCGAATGATCCCATCGCTCAGGCAGCGCGCGGCTTCGTTGAGCATCGCCAGCACTGTCCGCTGCTGAATCTGGACGGCCGGCATCTCCGGTAGAGCCGTCGCCTCGGCTCCAGCAGGAGGAGCGATGGATTTCACAATTGGAATGCTTCCCGGCGTGAGGAACAGACCGTAGACGGAAGGATCGACCTCTCCCTTCTTCCCTTCCTTGTCGTAGGTGAAAAAGCCCTTCTTCGACTTTCGTCCGTAACGTCCCGCCGCGACGACCGCCTGAATCGATTTCGCGGGTTGCATCCTGTCCGGATACGCTTCGGCCATGATTTTCCCAGCCTTGGTCGCGACATCGAGTCCGACTTCATCGATGAGTGTGATCGGGCCGACGGGAAATCCAAAATCGACGAGCGCCTTGTCGATGATGTCGACCGCCACGCCCTGATCGAGCATAATGGCAGCCTCGTTGATGTACGGCGAGAGAATCCGGTTGGCGTAGAATCCCGGTCCGTCATTCACGACGATGACGGTCTTTCCCAGCTTCTTCCCGTACGCCACCGCCGTCGCGGTCACTTGCGGATAGGTCTCCGCCGTCGTGATCACCTCGAGGAGGGGCATCTTCTGCACAGGAGAGAAGAAGTGCATTCCGAGCACGCGCTCGGGGCGGCTCGATGCCTGCGCGATCAGGGAAATCGGAATGGTAGAAGTATTAGTAGCGAAGATTGCATGGGGGCTGATCGCGGCCTCCGTCTCGCGCAGAACCTGATGCTTGATCGCGAGATCCTCGAACACCGCCTCGATCACGAGATCGACATTTCCGAATCCTGAGTAGTCGACGGTTCCGCCGAGCAACGCCATGTAGTCGCTGTACTGGATTTTCGAGATCTGCTTCCTGGTGAGCCGCTCCTTCAGGATATCCCGCACCGCCGCGTAACCCTTCGCGACTCGAGCGTGATCGGCGTCCTTGAGACGCACGAGACTCCCATGCTGTACCGCGATCGATGCGATCCCGGCACCCATGAACCCGGCGCCGATGATCGCGATCTTGTTGACGGGCAGCGGCTCGAACGCCGCGACGGGCAGGTCCGGGTGTTGTGAAGGCTCAACGCCCGGATCCTTCTTCAGCTCGTTCGTCGCGAAGAAGAGGAAAATCAGCTGCCGCGACACGTCGGTCATCGCCATCTCCCCGAAGTGGCGAGACTCCTCGCGATACCCGTGTGCAACGCCCTTCTCGTAACCGGCGGCAACGGCATCGATTGCGGCGATGAGCGCCGGATAATGTCCGCGCGATTTGGCGAGCGTCTGTTCGCGCGCCTTCCTGAGCACTAACGCGCGTCCTGCCGGATTTCCATCGATGAACAGACCCTTCACTCCTCCGGTGCGCCGCTCGCTCTTCCTTTTTCCTTCCGCGACCTCGCGCGCGCGCTGAATGGCGACGGTGCGAAGTATCGACGGGTGCACGAGCTCGTCGATCAAACCGAGGTCGAGGGCCTTCTTGGCGCGGACCTGCTTGCCGGTGAGAATCAAATCCAGCGCATTGGTGAGTCCGATTCTGCGCGGCAGCCGCTGTGTTCCGCCTCCGCCGGGGATCAGTCCCAGCTGAACTTCGGGAAGACCGAGGATGGTTTTGGGATGATCAGTCGCAATGCGATAGCGGCAGGCAAGCGCAGTCTCGAGTCCACCGCCGAGGCAGGCACCATGTATCGCGGCGATGATCGGCACGCGAAGGTGTTCGATCGAATCGAGCAGCATCTGTCCGTCCCGGCTCAGCCGCTCGGCGTCCGTCGCCGTCTTGAGCTGCAGAAACTCTTCGATGTCGGCGCCGGCAATCCAGACGTCGGGCTTGCCGCTGATGAACACCGCCGCGTGGACAGTCGCGTCGCGCTCGAGCCTGCTCACGAGTGCAACGAATTCGTCCTTCACCGCGCGGTTCAGCTTGTTGACCGACTCGTTCGGAAGATCGAATGTGATGATTGCGATGCCGTCGGTGACCTCGACCGAAAGCGCCGGTTTCCACCGTGTCCCGACCAATCCGCCGATCGTGACTTCCGAAGTCGAGCTCATCGTGTTCTCTCTACGACCATCGCGAAGCCCATACCGCCGGCCGTACAGACGGTCATTAGTCCGAATCGCCCGTCACGACGCCGCAGCTCGTTCAGGAGCGTCGTCGTGATTCGCGCGCCGGTCGCGCCGAATGGATGCCCAATCGCAATCGAGCCGCCCATGACGTTGAGCTTTGCCCGATCCACCTCGCCCACCGGCTGCGAGAAACCCGCTCTCTCCGCCCACCACTTCGACTCGAATCCCTTGAGATTCGACAGCACCTGTGCGGCGAAGGCTTCGTGCATCTCCACCAGGTCGATGTCCTTCAACGTGAGACCGGCGCGCTTGAGCGCGACTGGCGCCGCCAGCACCGGCGCCTGAAGAAGCTGCTCTCCCGGATCGAGTGCGGCGTAGGCGTACGATCTGATAATCCCGAGCGGAGGATAGCCGAGCGCTTTTGCCTTTTCCTCATTCATCAAAAGAACGCACGCGCCGCCATCGGTGAGCGGTGAGGAATTCCCGGCGGTCACTGAACCGTATTTCCTGTCGAACACTGGCTTGAGCGCCGCGAGCTGCTCATAGCTCGTGTCCTCGCGAATGCCGTTGTCCGACGTCAGGACACTCTCGAATTTCGGTGGCACGTAGACCGGCATGATCTCGGCCGTCAATCTTCCGTCGGCGGTGCCAGCGGAAGCGAGACGATGCGAGCGGAGGGCGAAATGATCCTGCTCTTCGCGCGAAATGGCGTTGAGCTTGGCCATCTTCTCTGCCGACTGTCCCATCGTCTCGCCGGTCGTAGGCTCGGCGATCGCCGGCGTGATCGGAATGAAATCCCTGGGGCGCAGCCGGGCGAGTATCCTGAGCCGCGCGGGCAGCGATTTCGCTTTGGATGCCAGAACGAGCGTCTCGGCGAACCTTTGCGAGTGAAGAATTGGAATGTTGGACAGCGATTCCGAGCCGCCAGCGATCGCGACATCGAGGTGGCCCAGAGCGATCTGGTCAGCGGCGTCGGTGATCGCCTGATTCGCCGACGCGCACGCTCTGCTCACGGTGTAGGCCTGGACACCCTTCGGCAAGAGCGGAAGCAGCGAGACTTCGCGCGCTATGTTCGGCTCGACCACTGACGGAACCACCGTGCCGAACACCAGCGCCTGCACTTCCTTCCCATCCAGATTCGTGCGCTGCAGCAACTCCGCGACGCACAACTTGCCAAGATCGATCGCGGAAATCGACTTGAAGGCGGTCCCAGCTTTTGCAAAAGGCGTCCGCACGCCCGCGACTATCGCGACGCGGCGCCCGTTCCCGAATGTTGCCATGAAGGGAACTTAGACGGGCGCCGTTTATCTATCTAGGACGTGCCTTCCTCTCTCGTGGCACGCTCTTTCTCGAGCAGCAGCCGCTTGCGCTCGAGCCCCCATCGATATCCACCGAGAGCACCGCTCTGTCTTACGACACGATGGCAGGGAATGACGACCGCTACTCGATTGTTCGCGCATGCGCTCGCCACTGCGCGTACTGCCTTCGGAGCTCCGATCGCTTCGGCGATCTCGCCGTATGAGCGTGTCTCGCCAAACGGAATCTTCTGCAGCTCATGCCACACTTTCCACTGAAACGCGGAGGCCTGGATGTCGAACGGAATGTCAAGTCGGACGCGATCGCTATCTACCGCCTCAACGATTTCACCCACCCACACACCTAGTGAGCTCGACGGCGTTGCGACCCGCTTGCGTATTGCAGCGGGATACTCGCGCTCGAGCGCCGCCTCGAGAGTCTTCGCGTCGTCGCCGAGGGTAACCGCGCAGACACCGCGATCGGTCGCGGCGACAAGCAGAGTGCCGAGCGATGTTGTCGCAATCACGTAATCGATGTGCGCTCCCGCGCCGCCACGGCGGTACGTCGCGGGTGTCATCCCGAGTCTTCTGTCTGAATCGCCGTAAACTCTGCTGCTGGAGCCATAGCCGGCGCCGAAGGTGGCGCGGCTGACGGTCTC
>DATHGO010000383.1:0-8630 GCA_035317585.1 Gemmatimonadaceae bacterium
AGGCCTCGGCACCGAGCTGATCGAGGGCCTTCTGGCCATCGATGGCAACCGCGACTTCATAGCCCTCGTCACGCAAAATGGCGCTCAACCCTTCTGTAATAGAACGGTCGTCGTCCGCGATCAGTATTTTGGCGCGCTTCATTTCAGTCTTTGGAATGGCTTTTTCCTTCTCGCAAGACGGTTAATATAACGTTGGGACCATGCTGCTCGACGGCAACGCCGATACGGCTCGCCAAGCGTTCTATATCGGACACAACGGAAGGCGCGGCGTCCCCATAAATCATTAGCTCTATTCGACTTCCGGCGCCATGCCCGGCTTCTTTCAGCGTTCCGCCTGCCTGCGCCGCCAGCACCGAGTTTACCAGTGCCAGCAGTCCGTCCGCGAGCGCACTGGCCTCCTCGACCTGAGCCGACGCGCGGCCGGCGAACGAGGCCACGTCGCCGGTGCCGCCCTCGCGGCCCGACCTGCTACGCACAACCTCGACATTTACCGCCACACCGCTCAGAGCGTTCCTTAGCTCGTGCCCCGCCCTCCGGATCATCTCACGAACTGCGGCGGGAGCGTCCTTCGCCTTGCGGGGAGCGTCAGTCACTAAGATCCGCGTCGTCCGGAGCCGCCTCGACCACTACCAGATCGGGGTGCGGCTGCGGCTTGTGCTGCTCGAGGGGCTTCACGAAACGATCGACCGTCTCGCGCGTGTTGACCACCGCCAGCTGCGTGAAGAGAAAGCTGAACTTCTCGTCATACGCCTTGGCGAGACGCGCCTTTACGTCGGCTGGCAGATCCCAGAACCTTTTCTTGAACGGACCGATCGCCTTTTTTCGAGTCTTGTAAATGAACTGCTCGTCGCTGTCGCTTGGCTTCCGCTCGTCCTTCGCGTTCACGTTCAGCCACTCGTAGATCTCTTTGCGCAGCGCCTCCGGGATGTTGTCGAACAACATCGTCTGGAAGTTCGTGGCCAGGTGGATCTCGGCGGTTTCCGTGCGCGGAAAATTGTGGAAGGCGGTATCGGGAAGAGTCGAGGCTCCGTGCTGAACGGCGCCGGCCAGTCCGTATTTCTCGCGCGCGATCTTGGAGAGCCTCGCGAGCGTGTCGAAATCGATCTTGACGTCGGCGATGCTCCCATCGGCTAGCACGACACCGCCGTGCGTCGTTCCCGATTGCACGCTGATCTTCGACAGTCCCTCGGTGCCGGGGGCGCGCTTCGCGAGCGTCTCGTTGAAGCCGTCCATGTAGGTCACCAGCTCTTCGACGGTCGAATTCTCGGTACCGACTTCGCCGATCTCGCCACCGATCGAGATGTTCACACCCTGTGGCTGCAGCTCCCTCACTGTCAACGCGAGCTCGACTCCCTGCTCGTAGTTGGTGCGCTGCTGCTCCTTTAGCGTGGGCTTCGAGAGATCGACGAGCGTCGAAGTATCGACATCGATGTTGTAAAAGCCCGCCGCAATCGCTTCGCGCGCGAGCTGCTTGACGCCGTTCACTTCGGTGACAGGATCAACGGCGAACTTCTTGGCGTTGACCTGAAAGTGGTCCCCCTGGATGAAGATCGGTCCACGAAACCCCTCGCGCAGCGCCGCCGCGAGCATGACGGCCACGTACTCCGCTGGACGCTGATCGGTGTATGCAATCTCCGATCGGGCGATTTCCTGGATGAGCGCTCCGACCTTGAGCCTTACGGCCGAGCGAAAGATCGAGCGGCCGGTGTCGTAAGCCATTCCGCGAATGTTCATCGCGGGAACCGTGAAGCCGCCGGTAAGTCCTCGGCCCCGGGCGAGATACAGGTCGTGAATCGAAGAGGGCCGTACGCCCACGGCCTGCCCAATCTCCCAGATCAGCCAGCGCGCGTCCTCGCGGTCGTCGGGCTCCCCGAACACGGCGGTGTACGCCAGCTTGTCCATCGCCGGAGATGCGATGACTGACTCGTCGTGAATAGTTACACGGCCGTCGAGGACGGTCACAGCTTTACTGAATGGATTTGCAAACATGTAGGTCACAAACTCGTTTGGGTTTACGGTCCTCGCAAGGTCCACGAAATCTACTAAACTGTCCAGCGCGGATCACTTTTAGGGAGTGACTCCCACTCCTTTTTTGCGGCGTCCGCGCCGGGCCGGCCCAGCAGGGCGTAGGCGAACTGTTTTCCGAGCTCCACACCGGGCTGGTTGAAGGCGTCGATCCCGTACAGCTGTCCCGCGTACGCAGTTGCGATCTCGAGAAGCATCATCAGCTGGCCCACGTGCGCTGCGTCCACGCGGTCGAGATGAATTGTCATGTTCGGCCTTCCGCGCCGTGCCAGCGCTCCGGCGGTTGCGCGCTGCTCGATGTCGATCAGCTCGCCGAGAGAATGGCCGGCGAGATACCCGAGCTCTTTCACGTCGGGGAAGGCTGACGGAATCTTGACGTCCGTCGATCGCTCCGTTACCGCGACGAACGTGACCGTCTTGTCCGCCGGCCCTTCCATAAAGAGCTGCACCTGCGCGTGCTGGTCCGTCGCACCGAGCGCCGCGAGCGGCGTGGATCCCATGGACGTGCCGTCGGGCCGTTTCTTTCCCAGACTCTCTGCCCAGAGCTGGACGAACCAGGCGGCAAAATCACGCAACGGATCCGAATACGGCATGAAGACGGCAATCGACTTTTTCAGCTGGGTGTCGGAGAGCCACTGGAGGATCGCGTACACGCCAGCGGGGTTGGCCGCGAGCTCGGCCCCGTCGCAACGTCTGGCCATCTCGCCGGCTCCGGCAAGAAGCGACTGCACGTCGACACCGATCAGCGCTGCCGGCAGGGTCCCGACCGGAGTCAGCACACTGAAGCGGCCGCCCACGCTCGGTGGAATGTCGAGTGCCGGCACCTTCAGGCGGTCGGCCAACGGCCGTAAAGCACCTTGTTTGGGGTCGGTGACGAAGACCAGGTGCTTCGCCACATCCAGCTTCGCCGACGTGATTCGCTCGTACACGATGAGGAACTGCGCCATCGTTTCGGCCGTTCCGCCCGATTTGGACGTGACGATGAACAGTGTGCGCGCGAGCTGAAGACGTCCCAGCAGCGCGGCGATCGTCTCTGGATCGACGTTGTCGAGGACCTGAAGCCGCGGGTAGCCGCCGCGCGCTTTTTCATCGAGCATGTTCCAGCCGCTTGGCCGGAGTGCGGTGCGCAAAGCAATGGGGCCGAGCGCCGACCCGCCGATCCCCAGGATCACCACGTCGTCGTACTTGCCGCGGGCAGTCGCGGAGAATCTCGTAACCTGGTCGAGCAACGGCTTGTCGGCCGGCAAATCGACGAATCCAACGGTGCCAGTCGCTCGTAGCGAATCGAAAGCACGTTTTGCGTCCGCGAACTGGTTTCCGGCCGCGGTCCACGCTCTCCGGTCGATCCCGCCCGGCGAGATCATCATATTGGAATAATCGAGTCTCAGCGTCATCTCAGTTGACCTGTACGGTCAGTCCGTCGAATGCAGGAGCGATACCGCGCGGCAGCTCCGCCTCCAGCTCGGCGTGACCGGTGCGATGCGTGAGATGCGTAAGCCAGGTCTCTCGCGCGCCGATCTTCTGCGCGGCGCTAACAGCCTCTGACACGCTCAAGTGCGTCGGGTGCGACGTGCGGAACAGGGCGTTGAGGACGAGGACATCGACCCCACGAAAAGCGCGCACCGCATCTTCCGGCAGCTCCTTCGCGTCGGTGATGTATCCAAGGTTGCCGATGCGGTACCCGTAAACGGAGATGGGGCCGTGCGGAATGGACACTGGCGTGACCTCCACGTCTCCGATGCGAAAGGTCTTCCCCGGAAGAACGGGGTGAGCGCGACCTTCGGGTTTGCTCGTCCCGGGAAGTGCGTGGATGGAGTCGTCGAAGATGTACGCGAAGCGCTTCGCCAATCGCGCCATCGAATCCGGCGGTCCGTACATCTCGATCGGACCATCGCTCCGGTCGGAAAGCGCGCGGATGTCGTCGATTCCATGGACGTGATCCGCGTGATCATGTGTGAATAGTATGGCGTCGACTTTGCTTGCGCCGGCGGCGATCAATTGCAGGCGCAGCTCCGGAGGAGTATCGATGAGGATGCTCGTACCTCCATCCGTCTCGACCAGCGCGCCGACGCGAGTTCGCTTGTCCCGGGAGTCCGTCGACCTGCACACTTCGCACGCACATCCGATCTGCGGGATGCCAAAGCTGGTTCCTGTTCCCAGGAAGGTAAGCTTCAGACGATCTCCACCTTGAGCAGATTGGTGGTCCCGGGCAGGTCGAAAGGCACGCCCGCGGTGACGATGATCCTGTCGCCGTTCGCCGCCAGCTCCCGCCGCACAACGACACCTTTGGTCTGCTCCATCATCTCGTCGTAGTCGGCACAGTGCGGCACCAGCTCCGGAACTACGCCCCATACGAGCGCCAGCTGCCGGTATGTCCGCTCCTCGTCGGTGAGCGCCAGGATCGGAACCGGAGGCCGCTTCGACGCGACGACACGCGCTGAAAAGCCGCTCTTGGTGAAGACCACGACGAGGGGTGCGCCCAGCATGCCGACCGCCGCGACAGTCGCGGCTGCGATGGCGACTTCAGTGGTCACGACTCCATCACCCTGCTCCGCGCCCGAGAAGGGAGCGACCGGCGGATGCGTCTCGATCTCCTTGATGATTCGCGTCATCGCCTCGACCGCGAGCCGCGGATAGGCCCCGGCAGCAGTCTCGGCGGACAGCATCACCGCATCCGTTCCGTCCATGATTGCGTTGGCGACGTCGCTGGCCTCCGCGCGAGTAGGGCGCGGGTGCTCGATCATCGACTCCAGCATCTGCGTCGCGGTGATGACGGGTCGCCCGTACCTGTTAGCGAGTCGGATGATTCTCTTCTGCGCGCCGGGCACAGCTTCGAACGGGAGCTCGACTCCGAGATCGCCGCGGGCAACCATCACCGCATCGCTGGCGCGAACGATGGCCTCGATGTTCTGGAGGGCGACATCCTTCTCGATCTTCGCGACCACCAGCAGCCACTTCGGAATCATTTCGCGCAAAGACTCGATGTCCTCGGCGCGTCTCACGAAGCTGAGCGCGAGATAGTCCACCTCGTGCTTGACCGCGAAGCGAATGTCGGCCTCATCCTTTTCCGTGATCGATGGGGCCGAGACCTGAACGCCCGGAAGGTTCAATCCCTTGTGGCTCTTCAGCTCTCCGCCGTTCAGGACGCGCGCTTTTACCCGCGCATTGCCTACGTCGAGAGCGACAAGCTCGAGCAGCCCATCGTCGATGAGAATCCTGTCCCCGACGCGCACGTCGTGCGCCAGCTGGTCGTAGGTGACGGGAATCTCACCATTCTTCTCTTCACCCTCGTGCACGAGCACGACGTCTTCGCCCACCCTCAGCGTTCTCGGCTTCGCCAGATCGCCGATCCTGATTCGCGGTCCCTGGAGGTCCCCCAGTATCGCGATCGGCTTTCCCGCCTCGTCCGCGAGTCGTCGAACCATGGCAATCGTCGCCGCGTGCTGCTCGTGCGTCCCGTGGGAGAAGTTCACGCGGGCGACATTCATGCCGGCCTCGATCAGTCCGCGGATCGCGTCGTCGGTCGAGGTCGAGGGCCCAAGCGTGCAGACGATCTTCGTGCGGGGAGTGTAGATGCCGGTCACTTCCCGCCAGGTGCGAGTGAGCCGATCTTCGCCTCGAGTCCGGCGATCAGCTCGTCGAAAGATTTCTGGAAGCTGGCAATCCCTTCGACGAGGAGCTTCTCGGTGACCTCCTTCATCGATATTCCGACCGCCTCGATTTCCTTGAGCAGTCCCTCGGCCGCCGCGACTTTCTTGTCGACCGTTCTCTCGACGACTCCGTGATCACGAAACGCCTCGATGGTGGCGGGAGGCATCGTGTCGACCGTGTCCGGGCCGATCAGCTCTTCGACGTACATCACGTCGCGGTACTCGGGATTCTTCGTGCTAGTGCTCGCCCAGAGCGGACGCTGGACACGCGCTCCCTGCTTCACCAGCGCATCCCAGCGCGGTCCCGCGAACTTCTGCCTGAACAACCTGTACGCGAGCTTCGCATTCGCAATCGCAGCGCGGCCTTTGAGCATTTTGAGCCTTTCTTTCTCCGGAGGCGCGGCCTTGGCGATCAACGCATCGAGACGCTTGTCGATTTCGGTGTCGACTCTGCTCACGAAGAAGCTCGCGACGGACGCCAGCCCATCGATCGGCTGGTGTGCCTTGACGCGATCCTCGAGGCCAGCCATGTACGCCTCGATCACCCGCTCGTGCGCCTGAATTGCGAAGAGAAGTGTGATGTTGACGTTGATCCCTTCGGCAATGAGACGGCGCACCGCAACGGCGCCTTCCGGTGTCCCGGGGACTTTCACCATCACGTTCGGACGATCGACCGTCTTCCAGAGCCGTCGCGCCTCTTCGATAGTGGCGTCGGCGCTCCGTGAGACTCCGGGTGACACTTCAATCGAAACGTAGCCATCACCACCTCGCGTCGAGCTGTAGACGGCAGCGAAATGGTCGCAGGCGTCACGCACATCAGTCGTCTCGAGCAGCTCGAAGAGCTGCCACGTCGTGGGCCCCTTTTGCTCGGCCTCGATGATCTGGTCGTCGTAGGCATTGCTCGACGCCAGGGCCTTCTGAAAAATTGTCGGATTCGACGTCATGCCGGTGAGCGCATCGTCGCGGATGCGGCGATCCAACTCGCCATCATGCAGTATTCTGCGATCGATGCTGTCGAGCCAGATCGATTGGCCGGCGTCGTGAAGTTCTTGTAATCTGTTCTTGGCCATGAAATATCCCCCTCTCGAATTCTAACGATCCCGACGCCCCGGCGCTTCTCTCTGTAAGGGCGGCGAAAGATTTGCTTGACTTCCGATTGTGAAACCTCGTCGAATCTTCCTGCTCTCGCCCGCGAGCTCCAGCGGAAAGCGCGCCGCGCTCCTCTTCAACGACAAGGCCGATTTCGACATCGCCAGAAGGGTCAGGGCCGGGGAGGGCGCGCCGCTGGGCGAGGTGTTCAGCTTCCTGAGCGGACTCTATTTCAGGGGTAAGCTCACTTACGCCCGGGCGTTCGAGGACCCTCCACCACGGCGGGCCTCAGGAGTTCACCTGATCACCTCGACGGATGGAATCTGCTCGCCCGCGACAATGGTCACTCTCAAGGACCTGGAGCGCTTCGCCACCGTACCGATCGACGCCGACGAGCAACGCTACAGACTGCCACTGGAGCGCGACGCCGAAGGGCTGGCGGCTGAAATCGGGCCAAAGTGCGAAGTCGTTCTGCTGGGGAGCATAGCGACCGCCAAGTACGTGGACGTGCTGGAGCCGATCTTTGGAGAACGGCTCCTCTTCCCGCGCGAGTTCCTGGGTCATGGCGACATGGCGCGCGGCGGAATGCTGCTGCAACGCGCCGCCTCGGGCGTCGAGCTCACCTACATTCCGGTGTCACATCCGGACCGACTCGGGGCCCGGGCGGCAAGAAAGGCGCGCCCCGGGTTCGACACGAGCCTTGAAACGAATCCTTAGCGGCCGACCCGCCAATCCGTCGAAAGCTCGGTGTTACCCCACGCGAACCTGAGGACGCCGTGCGGAAAGGTCGTCGAAGGAGCATTTTCGATCGCCGGTACCAGCCAGAAGGTGAGGCTCTCCACAGGCTCCGTCAGTGTGCGTGACCGGAGATCGATGCGGGCGAGGTCCTGGGTCGGATCGTAGTCAGTTCCCCACTGCAACACCTGCTTGCTCACGACGAGCTTCCAGCCGTTCCTCGTGGGGAGCGAATAGAGGGTGTAGATCCCCCGCGGGACGAAGGTGCCCCCGAGGGTCATATCGACTTCGGTACTGAGCTGGGTAGACATGTTGGCACCCGTGCGCCAGACGCTGTCCCAGGGAACGACACCCGGCATCCCGATGACGCTTCGACCACGCAGATGCGGCTGGCCGTAATCGATGGCGATTTTGGCTGGCCCCGCCAGATTCAGGGCACCGAACCATCCTCCTTCGCCCCTGTCCCAGCGGCTGTCGATCAGTACCGCAACGGACGCACGGGTGCTCGCAGTAGCTCTTGGAATTCGTGGCGCCGGCTGGGCGGGCTGGGTGGCCGGCGCAGGCGGCCTGGCGGGAATTGGTTGGCCCTGGGCGCCGAGATCCGCGGCGGCGAACACCAACGCCGCGAGGACGACAGATCGCGAAGCAATCATCCTGCCCTCCTGTTCAAGGTTTCAATTGAGAATCCACGACTCGAACACCGAAAGCCGCGGCCTGCGTGCATCAGAACTCCCGCTTGCGCATCTCCTTGAAAAAGCGCTCGTGCTCCTGTCGTTCTTTCAGCGTGGCTTCGTCTGTCGGCAGATCGGAGAGATTCTTGTCGTATTTCTTGCCGAAGCCTTTTCGGCCGCTCGACTTCGCTGCCTTGGCGGCGTTTTTTTTCGCCAACGCGGCGATCTTCTTGTCGTCCATGATGGGGTTCTCGTGGAGGAAGTGCTTAAAAGGAGCAACGGGGCACGAGAAAGGCAAGTGCGATTCGCCCAGCTCAGGGGACGTCCAGCACCTCTCGCACTTTATGCGCGAGCAAGTCCGGCGTAAAAGGCTTCTGCAGGAATGCCGTTTGGCCGTCGATTACGCCTCTTCGCATCACCTCATCGTCAGTGTAACCCGACATGAAGAGCACGCGTATGC
>DATHGO010000384.1:0-2996 GCA_035317585.1 Gemmatimonadaceae bacterium
GCCTTGCCGTTCGGGGCGCTGCCCGGAAACCGGGCGAGAATGTTCTGCACGTGCCCCGCTTGCCGATAGCGAGTGCCGATTGCGGTCGCCTGCTGAATCTGCGGGTGAAGCCCGAGCGCCGAGAGCTGGCCGACGATGTAGTCGCGCACGCGATCGTGATCCGGGGTGCCCATCGGATGCGGCCGCTGCGCGATCTGCTCGACGTGTCGCATCGCGCGTTCAGCGGAGAACGCCGTATCGGGGGCTGTCGCCGAAACCGCGCGCGGAGGCCGCGTAACCCGGAGAATCGAGATCGCGCAGAGGATGAGGAGGCTGACGGCGACACCGATTCGCTTGAGCATCGGCTTCACCGTCAGCTACGACTCCTCATTTTCGCCGGATTGTCGATCGTCCGCCTCGCTAGGCTGCGCGCGTACTGAGCGGTCAGGCAAAAGCGGACAATGACGACGGTTCACTCAATTCAGGAACTGTGTCACGAAATCCAGGACATTCTGGCGGTCCAGGCGGAAAACTCCCCCAGTCCCACCGCAAGTCTGATTGAGCCCGAACGACGTCACTCCGGCGATCACATTGCTGGAACCAAGGTAGTTGGGCCCGCCGGAGTCGCCGAAGCAGGTGCCACCCGTCGCGGCGTTGTTCGACAACAGGAGCGAGAAGTCACCCGTGAAACCTGTGTTGACCTGGATCAGGTGAGGCTCGGCGTTCATGCGGATCTTATCGGCCTTAACGAAGACGGGATTGATTCTCTGGAGGCCGTAGCCGACGGCAGTGAACAGCGTGGCGCTGCTGGGTTGAAGCGCGTCGAGCTGGTTCACGGCGGGAAGCTTTCCATACTGGCCGGCGGCGAGCTTGACAGCCTTGGTCAGTCGGATGACCCCCACGTCATGCAGGAAGAATGCGCTCTCGGTAAAGAGAGGGTGCGCCTGCCACGAAGCGGCCTCGATCGTGTTGGGGCCGGCGAACGGGTAGTTGTTGTTCCCATTCTCGACATCGGACTCGGTGAAGATGCGCATGCCGCTGAACTCGCCGGGCTCTCCCGCACAATGTCCGGCGGTCACTACGAGTTTCGGGGCGATGAGGGTGCCGGAGCAGCGGAACGCCGGCTGTCCGCCGATATCCATTACGATGAGGACAACGGCGGGATGGGCATTCCCGTCGACCACGCCGTTGGTGATGAACGAAGGGCGATCCGGCGGGCTTAGGGGAGCTGTGGGAGCTCTGTCACAGCCGAGCGGGATAAGGCAAGCAACGGCAAGGGCTGGGATGATGGTGCGAGCAGTCATTGGTTCCTCCTCACGGATGAAATGGAGACCTCGAATGCCGGACATGACTAGCGGCCGCCAGATCGCCGCGTCCAAGCTGCGACGCCAATCCCGACAGAGGCAAACCTACTGTCGGGAAACAGGACCGCCAGAACGTCAGATCGGCCGGAACCCTCGCACTTCGATAACAGACCACATGTCCGGCCCCGGCAGCGCGACGGTATAGACGTATTTAGGAAAATGCCAACGCGGATCGAAAGCGATGCGGACCTGGCCCTTGATGTCGGCTGATCGTCCGAGATTGTCGTACAGACCGTCGATGCTGAACGTGTTCCAATCGGTGAGGGCAGCCGATTTACCAGCCTTATCCCACGCTCGCAAGGCGTGGCCGCTCCGAACCTCCATCAATAGCCAACCACGAGTTCCTGGACAGAAACACCCCACTCGGAGCAGAAATTTGTAGTCGCGCGGCTTTCTGGCTTGCCATAGTTCGCGTTCCTTTCTGAGCGTCGCGCGCAGGGCTTGGCGTTGCCCTGGCAGCTTAAAGATTTGCCCTTCAGCAGCGAAAACGCTGGCGACGGCGGTGTCCCTGAATAGCGCGATGACGCTGGTGTCCGTGACGGGGGCAACGACGCGGACCGTGTCTTTGATCACGGGACCAACGTCAGCATTACTCTGGACGCGGGCATTCTTGTGGCAGGCGAGAGGAAAGACGCCGAGCACTAACAAGGCGGACAGGGCGATTCCGAGGTGCACAAGACTCCAGTGCCGACCAGCGTGAGAGCTCGGCGGCAATGTCATTCGCCTCTTACCTCGCGGTGCCCTGTGAAGATCGCTCGGCTATCGCGCTCTCCAACGCATTCCACGCCAGCAGCGCGCACTTCACCCGCGCTGGGAACCTAGCCACGCCAGAGAGCGCGCGGAGGGAGCGCATCTGCGGATCGTCGGCGGCGGTGGAATCTCCAAGCATCAAATCCCGGAATTGCTTCCTGATCGAGTCGATCTCCCCCGTGTTCTTTCCCTTCACGAGCTGGGTCATCATCGACGCCGACGCCTGGGAGATCGAGCAGCCGCGTCCCGAGAATTTGAGATCGCACACACAATCGCCATCGAACGCGACCTGAAGACCGATCTCGTCGCCGCAAAGGGGATTCTTCATCTCTACGCTCGCGTCCGCTTTGTCGAGCGTTCCCTTGTTCCGCGGTCGCCGGTAATGATCAAGAATCATCTCCTGATACAGCGCGCTGATCTCGGCCGAGCTCCTAGGCTGAGACACAGCGCCTCCCGGTCCGGCGGAGTCGGCTAGACTGGAGCATATCCGAAGATCTCCCTCGCCTTCAGGATCCCCGCGACAAGCGCATCGATGTCGCTCTCGTCGTTGTACACGTAGAACGACGCCCGCGCGGTCGCCGGCACATCGAGTCGCCGCATCAGCGGCTGGGCGCAGTGGTGCCCGGCGCGAATGCAAACTCCCTCACCGTCCAGAATCGTGGCGAGATCGTGCGGATGCACATCCCCGAGCGTAAAGCTCAGGACGCCGCTCCGCTCGCTGGCGGGAGGTCCATAGATGTGAAGACCTTCGATCGCCGCGAGCCGCTCCTGCGCCGCCGACATCAGCGCCCGCTCGTGTGAGCGCACGCGGTCCATGCCAATCTTGTCGAGATACTCGACCGCCGCGGCGAGACCGACTGCGTTGGCGGCATTGGGCGTTCCGGCTTCGAATTTGTAAGGCAG
>DATHGO010000385.1:0-2079 GCA_035317585.1 Gemmatimonadaceae bacterium
CCTGAATCGACGGCCGAGAGTTGGAGCAGTCCAGGCTACCATGAGCTTTGGTTTCTTCGTCAGCGACTCCGTCGCACCGCACCGATTGCTGAACATCGGTGGCTCAAACGCTGGCCTTCAGTCGGGATTGTTCGTCTATCCAGACGAAGATCTCGTCATCGTCGTGCTGGCGAACACGTGGGGAATCGGATCCAACTCGGGCGAGATGAACGGCGTATTTCCATCGCGGTTGGCCGCGATCTGCATGGGCTGGCCGCAGCCGCCGCCGGTGAAGTGAGCGGGCGACTCAACGCTGAGTCACGACCTGATTCGCCGGCTGTCCTAGCCTGTGCCGGCGTCGGAGTAATGCGGCTTCACTTCAGCGCCCGGCGCAGCACGACTCCATCAAGTCGCTCGCTTGGTTTGACGCCCGCGATTTCCGCGAGAGTAGGCGCGAGATCGACCGTTCTCACGAATTCAGGGTAGCGCCCGGGCGCGAACCACGGACCCGCGAAAATCAATGGTACGTGCGTGTCGTAATCGTGCGGTGAGCCGTGCGTTGCCACGAGCCCGCTGAAGATGCTGAACGGCGTCAGGGTGATCACCATCTCGACATTGCTCTGAGCCGGGAATTGATGCACCCACCGGCGCGTGATCGCATCATTGATAGTGTCGCCCCGGAGCAGATCCTGGAATCGATCTACTCTGCTGACGCCGGGAAGTGTTCTCGCCTGCAGTGCAAAAATAGCAAGGACGCTGTCGAGACCGGCCGTGCGCTTTTTCAACGCATTCCTGTCCGCCAGCACGGTCTGCCAGTCCAGGTAGACCAGATTCGTGTCAATGTTCGCGGCTGTGGCCAACCCACGCAGCCCGGCGGCGAGCGCCGAAGCGTTGACGCGCACCGGTGTTGGCTTTACCGAGCTGGGCACCAGTTCTGGAATCGTGCCGACCCCGTGGTCACCCGTGAGGACGATCGCGACACGCGAAGAGTCGCGGAGCTTGAAAAGGGAATCGAGAAAGACGCCGAGGTTGCGGTCGAGACGCAGAATGTTGTCGTGCATTTCCCTGGAGTCGGGCCCGAACCCATGACCGATCAGATCGGTCGCGGAGAGCGAGATTGCCAGCACGTCGGTTCGCGGAGTCGCACCCAGTGAAAGCGCGCCCAACCCGTCGAGCGCGAAGTCGAGCGTGATCTCGTCCATCCACGGGGAGACTCTAACGGCTGTGGCCGCAGCGGCACTGTCGTCCGGGATCGGGTGGGGGAAGACGAAGTTCTGTCCGCCCATCTCGATGCTCGCGCTGTCCGGTTCCTTGTAGGCACTGTCCGGGAGCAGCAGCGTCCACTTCTTCCCGGCGAAACTCTGGGGCAGCCTGCGCGCGTTGAATCGATTGACCCAGTCCGGCAATGAATCGCGGTAGTACCGGCTGGTCGTAAAGCGCCCGTCGGGATAGTACCAATACACCTCGGCGCGCGATCGACCGACGGGCAGAATTGCGCCGCGGTCCTTCATCGATACCGACAGTGCCCGCGACCGCGAGTCCTTGGCGCGCAGCCAGTCAACGAGCGTCGTTCCCTGGAACCTCTTTGGTGACGCGCCCGCTCCAGGGGGCTCTCCGAGCAATGGAGCGGAATCGTCCACTACTCCAATGCGGTTCGCCATGATTCCCGTCGAGCGCGGAAACCGTCCGGCGAGAAGCGTCGCGTGTCCCGGAGCGGTCTCGGTGATCGCGTGATCGTGGTGTGCATTGGTAAACCAGGCCCCGGTTCGCGAGATGCGCGCGAGACCGCCGCGCAGCTGGGGGCTGAAGCGGTCCAGATAGTCCCAGCGGAGCTGATCGACCGTGATGAGTACGATCAGGGAAGGAGGCGGGGGGACGGGCGCTGTCGAAACAGCTGTATGAAGGTCTCGTGGATCCGACGCAGTTCTCGCCGCGACCGGTTGGCAGGCGGCTTGAGCCGAGAAGAACAGTAGGAGCAGAGGAGTCCGGAATGGCTTGCGCATACGCCAATGATACCCGACGAGCGGGAAGCAGCAAGCTATGGCGTAAAACGCCTGGCCCCCCAATATTCGAGCGCCCCCTTTCGGAGACAGGCCCATG
>DATHGO010000386.1:0-8639 GCA_035317585.1 Gemmatimonadaceae bacterium
GGCCTCGAAGGCCCGCGTGATGTTCGACTCCGACTCTGTCGGCGGCGCCGACGAAAGAAGAAAGGGATTCTCGAACTTGATCCCGGTAAACGTTACGGAACGATCCACACTCATACAGCCTCCGAATTGTTTTCGCCCCTCGCGCGTTGCCGCGCGGCGACGCCAATCAGGACATCCAGTTGGTTCCCGCTTCCTTGTTCCATTTCGTTGTCATCTTCTTCGCCTGCGACCAGAATTCGATCGAGCCGCGTCCAGTGATATCACCGACGCCGAACTTGGAGTCATTCCAACCGCCGAACGAGAACGGCTCGCGCGGAACCGGGACTCCGACATTGACTCCAACCATCCCGGCGCTCGCGTGCTCCATCACGTATCGGGCGGTGCCGCCGCTTTCCGTGAAGACCGATGCCGCATTTCCATAAGGCGATGCATTCTCGATTCTCAGAGCTTCATCGATGTCCTTCGCCCGGATGATCACGAGCACTGGGCCGAATACTTCATCCTGCGCAATGCGCATCTCGGGCGTCACGTGATCGATGATCGTTGGCCCGATGAAATATCCGTTCTCCTTCCCTTTCACTACGGCTCGCCGACCATCCACCAGAACCTTCGCGCCGGCCGCTTCCGCTTCGGCGATGTACTTCTCGATTCGCTCCTTTGCGGCGGCTGAGATGACCGGACCGATGTCCTTCCCTGGAACGATTTTTTTTGCGTGCTCGACCATGCGTTCGATGATGTCGTCCGTCCTGGACACGGCAACCATCACCGACGCCGCCATGCACCGCTGGCCCGCGCACCCCGACATCGATGCAACGACGTTGCTCGATGTCATTTCCTTCGCCGCGTCCGGCATGACGATGAGATGGTTTTTCGCCCCGCCCAGCGCGAGGCACCGCTTGAGCGTCGCCGTAGAACGGCGGTATACGACCTTCGCAATCTTGGTCGAGCCGACGAAGCTGATCGCGGCGATTCCCGGATGGTCGCAGATCGCTTCAACCGCTTCCTTGCCCCCGTTGACGATCTGCAGGACGCCCTCCGGCAATCCCGCTTCCTTGAGCAGCTCCGCGATTTTCCCAGCGCTGAGGGGCACCAGCTCCGACGGCTTCAGAATCAAACAGTTGCCGAGCGCGATCGCGTTTGGGAGCGACCAGTTCGGCACCATGTTGGGAAAGTTGAACGGCGTGATTGCCGCGACGACGCCGAGCGGGTACCGTTCGACCCGGCACTCGACGCCGCGGCTGACCTCGAGAACCTCGCCCGGTGCTATTTGCGGCAGCGAGCACGCGAACTCGCACAGCTCAGCCGACTTTAGAACCTCCGCGCGGGCTTCGGATGTCACCTTCCCATTTTCTTCAGTTATGAGCGCGGCCAGTTCGTCGATGTTTTTCTCGAGCAGCGCCTTGTAGCGGTAGAAGACCTGCACGCGTTCCTTGATCGGAGTCGCGGACCACTCCGGAAACGCTTTGTGTGCGCTCGAAACGGCGGCATCGACGTCGTCCTGGCTCGAAAGCGGGACGCGGGAGATGACGCTCCCATCGCTCGGGTTGTAAACCTCGAGGAATGAGCGGTCGGTGCCCACGAAAGAGCCGCCAACGTAGTTCCGGACTTCGGGGTACTTCACCATCCCTCCTGGCCTAAGGCGCGCCGCGACCTTCCAGTTGCCCCAAACTATGAATTGAAGCGCACTTATCTCACCATCCGAAGATGTGTTTGTGGCGGAAACGTCGCAAGCGGAACGGGAGGCTCAGGGCGCCTTTGCCGCGCCGCACCCAGCGGGGCGCGGTCAGCGCGAGACCAGCGGGCTCACAAACTTTGGCGGGACGGTCATCCGGAGGTCGTTCCGGAGGCTGCCCTCGGGAACGATTCGTGTCCCGCCGAAGAAGGGTGCGACTTCATATGGATCGGCGGCCGAAAAGTCGACGTCGTAGCCAATGTCCTTGAAGAACCCAAGCGTTATCGAGCTGAGCGGGGACTTTAGCCCGCGACCCACAATGGAGATCATGAGCTCGTCCCCGAAAACGCTCAACCTCCAATGGGGATCCAATGGCCCGCGTCCACGCGTGTCTTCGAGCGGAACTGTGACTCCGGTATACCACGCGCCGTGCTTCGCGAATTCTGACCGCGCCGTTACTCCGGAGAAAAAAGGATCGCTCGCGCCTCCGCCTGAGAGACCCTTCGTTACATAAGTCCCCGGATCAAATCCCAGCGCGTGTCCCATCTCGTGCATAACAACACCTTGCAACTCGCCACGGGCGTCCATCGAATCCAGATCGGCGCGGTCAAAGACCATGTTGCTCAGAATGGGCAGCGTGTCGCGATTACTCAGGCGGCAGACTCCGGTGAGCGCGAGGACGCTACCCTGCCCGTCGATGTCCGCAACCGAAGCGAAAAGAAGAAGATTGTGATGGGTTTCATTGATCGGCGGCTGTCCGGCGAAGCATGCGCCCGCCGGCAAATTGAGAGGGAAGTCACCCAGATTTTTCGACAGCGCCCGCGTCCATTTGGCCGCCGCGATCGTGACTGCGGTTTGTAATGCCGGGGTAATGTCGGATGCGTAGCGCACATCGATCTGGCCGGTGAACCCTCGCGGATCCGTGACGTTATCAGACCCGCAGCCGAGGGAACCAGCTGTCGATGCAAACAGCACGAAACGGCGAATGAAAACCTTCTTCATGAGCACGATTATAGCTCAGGTTCGCGCGTGGCGCCGCGTTGAGGAGGTCGCAATTGCAGAGCCGGAAAAACTGACGTTGTCCTTGAAAGTCCACCCGGCACGAAGCATGATGATCAGATGGCAGTCGCACCTCTGAAACTGCAAAACACGGAATACTTACGATGACTGACCCTTCGGCTACCGCTGAGCAGCCACACGAAATACTTCCCCCCATCGATCGCGGCATGTCGATCGGCAAAGCGACGATAATCACAGTCGTCTCCGCGATACTGGTGACTGGCTCGACCTACGCGGTGGTGAAAGGGACGCTCTCCGCGGGGATGACCCGCGTTCTCGCCGTCATCTCACTGCTCTCGCTCGTCGCGGCATCTTACGGACTGATCGAGCTGGCGCTCGCGGTGGTAGCGACAACAGCGGAAAGACGGAGAAAAGCGAGGGAAGTGACCGAGCGGCGTCACGGAGATCGAGCGAGAAAACCGACGCCGCACTAGTGGCGGCGGAGGATTCGTCCGGGCTGGCCTGGCGTCAGATCAAGAATTCCGGGCTGACCCGACGTCCAACCTCACAGAGACATCATTTCGAGGAAGCGGGAGCGACGAGAAACGCGAACCGCGCGTCGTCGAAAGCCCGTCTCGCAATTTGAACCTCGGGGTCCAGGGCCGCGCTGATCCGATAGAATCCGGCGTCGCCGAATTTGGATCGCGCCGCCGACGCGGATAGCACCCGTTCGAGCGTCGTGTCGGCTTCGGCTGTCTGCGGAATGGTTATTCCCTGAGTGGCTGCGAACTTCCGAAACTCCGTGATGCCATTCGCGTCGATCGACTGCGACCGGGAGAGCGCATCCAACGAAGCGAAGACCGAGGGATTGGCGGTTACATATCCGCCGATCCACTTCAACACCACGTTGTCCTCGCCCAATCTCGCCAGCCAGAGCGGAATGTCGGACTCATCGACGACGAGATCCGGATAGATCCCACCGCCTCCGTACGCGACTCTCCCGGCGTCAGTGCGGCAATTCGGACGACCGGCCGTGTCACGATCCGCACGTGCGAGACGGTAATACTCGCGCGTCGTGATCGATCGATATTGACGCTGCACCACGCGCCCGCACGGCGTTTTCAGATGCCCGACCACCAGCTCGATGATCGACCCATCCGACAACGGAAACCCGCGCATGATAAGCGCCTTTCCGAAAGTTGGCTTGCCCACGATCAACGCGCGATCGTGATCCTGCAGCGCACCGGCGAGGAGCTCGGCCGCGCTCGCGGTGCCGGCGTTCGTCATCAGCACGATTGGGTAGCGCCGCTCACTCCGCCAGAACGAGCGTGACACTCTGCTCGTATCGATCATCTCACGCTTTTCGCCAGTCGACGTGTAGACGATCGCGCCTTTTGGCAAAAACTCGCCGGCAATTCTTGCAGCCTGATCGATGCGCCCGCCGGGATTGTCCCGTAAATCGAGCACGAGCCGCCTCATTCCCCGGGCTTCCAGCTGGCCGAGGGCATCATGAAGGTCGTCCGCGACACGGTCGTTGAGAAAGCTCGTGATGCGAACGTAACCCGTGCGCTCATCGAGCATGAATGCGGTCGGCACAGCCGACGCTTCGTCCACTTTCTCGCGCTGCACCTTGCGATCGATGTGCGCGATGGAGCCATCGAGTCGGCGGCGCTCGAAGCTGAGAACGACCGGTGCGCCCTTCGAGCCTGCCAGCGAGATCTCGAGCTCATTGGCCGATGTCGCCGCGACCGGCTTGTGGTCGATGGCGATCAGCTCGTCTCCCGGTAAGATGTCCAGTGCCGATGCGCGCGATCCTGCCGCGACACTAACTACTACCGGATCGCCTCCGATGAACCGGAACGCAACGGGAACCGGAAAGAGCTTGCCTTCTTCCCACGCGGCTTCCCTCGCCGGGTCCAGCCGCATCGCGGGTATGACGAACGAGTGAGGGTCCGCTGCGCGCACCATCCCCTCGACCGCGGCCATCAGCAATATGTGCGTCTCGACCGAGTCCGGATGGTTGACGCGGATCTGGTTCAGGACCTGGCTGAACATCTGCAGGTCCTCGACGACGCTGCGAGCGCGAATCGGAGGGCGCGTGGTGTCGGTGGATTGCGCGCGCGCGAAAGAGGTGGCGATGGAAAACGTCGCGATGAGAACTCCAAAACAAACTCGCCCGCCTCGCATCACGAAAGTAGTCACTGCGAACCTCGCAGTATCGCCGCCATCTGGTCAGCCTCGTCACGCCGCGTGTCGTTCTTCGCCGCGAGCGCCAGAAAAGCCTCGTACTCCTTGATCGCTTCCGGCTTCCTCTTGGTCGCCTGGTATACGTCGGCGAGGACGAAGTGGGGAGCCGCAAAATCCGGATCGAGCTCGATCGCCTTCTTCAACTGAACTTCAGCCTCTTTGAGCTTGTTGAGCAGTCCGAGCGCGTAGCCGTACTGGTATCGAATGCCCGGATCGTCGGGACTGATCTGCACCGCGAGATCCATCTCGTTCTGTACCGTCGCTGTGTCTCCGGCTTCCAGCCCGAGATAGCCGAGCTGCAGGTGGGCCGGAAAATACGAGAGATCTTCCTGCAGCGCGCGGCCAAACGCTTCCCGCGCCGCCGCCTTGTTCCCCTTGATCCGCTCTATCATGCCGATCCTCTCCTCCATCAGCGCCTTCGACTGGTAGAAGAAGACGAGATCGTCCTTGTCGAGCTTTCGCATCTCCGCCAGTGCCTGCGTCAGATTGACGAGCGCGCTGTCGCGCTGTCCAATCTGGTAGAACAGTCTGCCTCGTTCGGCGAGGAGTGCACCCTTCTGTTTGGAGCGTGGGATGGCCTTTGCATACTGAGACAGCGCATCGTCGTACCTGCCATCCCGGTAGGCCATGACCGCTTGCCACTCCGGGGGTCCGAACTTGACGTATTTCTGGACCTCGTAGGCAACCTCGTTGGGAGATGCACCGGAGCTGTTCGCGTACTGACGCGAGTATTCCTGAATCACGGCATCGAGAATCAAGTGATCCAGACTCGGACCGAGGAACGGATTGAGCGTCAACGCATAGAGATAGAGCGAATCGATCCCCATCGTCTCCCTGACCGCGCCCTTGTCGCCGCGCCAATATCGCGCGAGCCTTCGCGGATCGTTGAGGAGCAGCGCTATCCGGCGTCCGTAAAAAGCCTCGGCCCAAACGGGGTTGAGTCGCCCCGCCCAGTAGAAGGCGTCAGCCGCTTTTTCCGGCTCTCGCGGCAGCGAGGTTTGGCCGACGCGGTAGTAACTCCATGGATCGTTACGGTCGGCGCCATCGGGCAGAACCGGCCTGTCCGGCTGACGCGCCGGTTGCGCGGCCGCAAGTCCAGCCGCAACGCCGAGGCTGACCGTGATCGCGAGAATTCTCTTGGTGTATGGGGACACTGACCCTCCCCTCCAGACGATCCAAGAAGTCTCTTGGTTAGCCTCGTGGTGAATCACTTCCCTGGCGCCCCCAAGATTCGGCCGAACGGCCCGGACCGCCAGAGAATGTTCCAAGAAGAAGCTTCGTTGCTCCCGGTCAGGCCTCTACCTGTGGGTCTGGCGAGGCGTATCAGCGCCTCCCAATCAGCTTCGGAGCGTGGTCCTGCCGTGGTCAACCTGACCCAGGACCTATAGACGCCTTTGACGTATTGACGCGCAATCCGAACGACACAACTTGCCACAATGCGAAACTTCACCTGTGGCCGGTATGGGATTCTGGTGGCCGCCTTTGCTATGCTCGGAGGCGCAGCCTGTGGCTCTTCCGGGATAACCGAGACTAGCGAGACCGAGAACCCCGGGACTCAGCTCATTCCGCCCCAATCGGGTGAGGGTTCCGGTCCGCAGCGATTGCTTTGGACCAAGGATGGCAGCGAAATAGTCTTCCATTCCCAAGGGCTGAAGGCCGTCAGTCTGGGTACTCACGCCATAAGACCGATTTGGGGGGCATCCTCGATCGTCGCTTTTGCGGGGCCGACCGTTAGCGGGCAGGTCTATTTCTCGACGTTCCTACGGCCTGCCGGATCGACGAGTGAGGAGTATACGATTGCGCGCGTCCAACCCAGCACTGGAGCGAGTGAAGTATTACCGCTCGCGGCGCCATCCTTAACTCTCGTGCTCGAAGTTTCGCCCGACGAACGATTCGTCGTTGGCGATGCGATCTACGACCTGCAAACCGGCGGAAAGGCTTCCTCGTTCCCTTACACCCCGTTGGGCTTCTCGCCGGACGGGACAGTATTCCTCGCGCGGGATCCGTTCACCTCGGCGCTCCTGGTCGTGACCTTCCAAGGGTACCACCAGCAGCTTGCGACTTCCGACGAGGCTTACATTGCCCACCGCTGGGAAGCTGATGTTCCGCAGCTGCTCCGGATACGCTACGACGCCGGTAAAGGCAGCATCCGGCTTTATGAGGTCGATGGATTGTCGGGCGCGACGCGGGATCTCGCTCAGCTCGCTGCTACCGATGCCGTCATTTATGCCAATTATTCCGCGGATGGGCGCGTGCTCGGCGTATGGATCCGGCAGAATTCGCTGTGGAAACTACACGTGATTCGCGCCGGGGCGCAGCCGGTCGTCGTGGCGAGCGTCAACTACACAAACCCGGGAAACCCCAGCGCGCCAGTGTTCTCTCCGGACGGGACATCGGTTGCGTATTTCTTGTATGCCCCAGATCGAAGCCTCTTCGTCAAATCGGGGATCTGAAAAACAAAACGCGATGACTTCTCCCTGGATCGTGCGACGGTAACCGGACGCCAGTCCAAGCACTGAGTGTCGCTCGAGGTCGGCTGGCAACAAATACTTGACGGCAACATTCCCGGCCTTACATTGGGTTGAGCGTTCAACCAAGAGGGCCACCGCATGGCCAGTGGGACAGAGACCAAGGACCGGCTCGTCGAAGTCGCGATGAAGCTTTTCTGGGAGAAGGGCTACGGCGGGACATCCATCCAGGACATCCTGCGCGAAGCAGACGTCCACGCCGGCAGTCTCTATCACTTCTTCCCCACCAAGCAGGACCTCCTCCTCGCCTCGCTGGAGCGTTATCGAGACGGTATCCACCCAATGCTCCTCGAGCCGGCGTGGAAAGGCGTCGATGATCCGATCGAGCGCATTTTCGCCCTGCTCGCCCGCTATCGTCACGCACTGCTTTCGACCGACTGCTTCTACGGTTGTCCAATCGGCTCGCTCGCGCTCGAGTTGCACGAGCCAGACCCGCCGGTGCGCTCACTCCTCTCGGCGAATTTTGACGGCTGGACCACCGCCATCGAGAAATGCCTCGAGGACGCGGGCCCGCGACTTCCGAAAGACATCGACAGGAAGCAACTCGCCTCGTTCGTCCTCACGATCATGGAAGGCGGCGTGATGCAATCCCGCACCCACCGCACGATCGACAGCTTCGACGCCGCGGTGCGGCTGCTCCGCGACTATATGAAACGACTGGAGTCTGCCGCCCCGCGGCCGCGAAAACCCACGCGAAGATCATCACCCACAACATCCCGGAGACGCAAATGACTACGCCGGCAAGCAGCGCATCAACCACCCGAATCAGCAGCGGCGGCACCATGTCGGCCTTCAGAAACGCGACAATCATTGGAACGCTGCTCCAGCTCGCGATGGTTCTGTCCGGCCACTGGGTCGAGTTCATCAAGCTGAATGTCTTCGCGGTAGGAGGCATGCTCATCTCCGCGCTCGCCGGCGTTATCTACGCCCGATCTGCACGCGTGGATCGCAAGAAATCCGCAGTTCAAGGAGCAATCGTCGGCGGTCTGTGCGCGCTGATCGGAATCGTGGTCAGTTTCATCCTGGGCGACGTTCCCGCCGGCATTCTCGCACTCGGAACGCTCAGCTCGGCCGTCACGGGTGCGATCGGTGGCGCAATCGCCGGAGGCAAACGATGATGCGGCTTGCGATGCTTGTCCTGGCGGCGGCCCTGTTCCCAGCTGATGCATCGGCACAGAGCGCAGATTTTTCGC
>DATHGO010000387.1:0-6072 GCA_035317585.1 Gemmatimonadaceae bacterium
GAACCCGCGAAATACATCATCCCTGTGCCACGATTGTGTGACCGTTGGGCCAGCGCTGTGTCACGAATCGGTCGCGCCTCTCCGACTAAGAACCGGACGCGCGGTTCGAAGGTTAAGCGCTCGCAGATTTCCGGTCGCGAATCGCCGCGCCAAAACCGGCCGCGGCCAGCGCCAGAATCGCGGAGCCATACACGACCTCGCGAAAGCCCGAGACGAACGCCTCGTCGATTGCACGCTGGGATTCCGCTCTTTGTTGTGGTTCTAGCGGCACGGCATTGAGCTCCGCCCCCGCCATTTTCGGCAGCTGCTCTTCGATCTGCGCTTTTGCCGCCGCCGGAAGCGCGAGATGCTCGAGCCGGGGTTGCACTTGCGCGTCGAAACTCCGCGCCAGAAAAACTCCAAAGATCGCAATTGTAAGTAGACCCGCCACGCGCGAGACCGCATTGTTGATCCCCGAGGCCACACCTGAGTGCTGGGTTTCGACGGCACCCATCACGGCGGTCGTGAGGGGCGCGACGGTGATCGTCATTCCGAATCCGAGGAGACAGACAGCCGGAAAGATCGTCGCCCAGTAAGAGCCCGCTGTTCCCGAGCGCGCGAACAGCGCGATCCCAACCGCGGCCAGTGCGGGCCCGATTGTGAGAGGGATTCTCGCCCCGACGCGATTGATGAGGCCACCGGCCCAGCGCGACAGGGTGAACATGATGACTGCCAGCGGAACCAGTGCCGCTCCTGCCTCCGTAGCCGTGTAATGCTGAACTTGAATGAGCTCGAGCGGCAGCAGGAAGAACACGACGCCGAGCGCGCCGTACAGCAACAGCGTCAGAACGTTGGCGAGAGTAAATGTACGAGAGCGGAAGAGGTGGAACGGCAGCATCGGATTTGCGACGCGGCGCTCCACCACGATGAGCAACGCCACGCCCACCACACCGATCAACAGTGAGCCGATCACCAGCGGATGCCCGGGACCGAGCGGGGGCCATTCAAGTAAGCCGAGTACGATCCCGCCCAGTCCGACAACTCCGAGAAGAGCTCCTATCCAATCGAGCTTCCCGGCGCGCGAAGGATCCTTGCTCTCGTCCATGAAACGCAGCGACAGGAACAAAACGATCGCCGCCAGTGGCACGTTGACGAAAAATGCGGCCCGCCAACTCACGTGCTGGATCAGCCAGCCCCCAATGACTGGGCCGATCGCGGTAGTGATCGCGCTGAATCCCGACCACGTTCCGATCGCGCGTCCCCGCTCGGCGTCGTCGAACGTCGCGCTGATGATCGAAAGACTCCCCGGTACCAGGAACGCCGCCCCGATTCCCTGCAGCGCTCGGCCGATTATCAGCACACGGGACGACGTCGCGACGCCGCAGAGGACCGATGACGCGGTAAAGAACGCGACCCCTGCCAGGAATACGCGCTTCCGCCCGAGCTGATCGCCCATCGACCCACCGACCAGAATCAACGCGCCCAGAAACAGAGCGTACGCCTCGACGACCCATTGCACATCGGTAATCGTCGCGTGCAGATCGGCCTGCAGTGCGGGGAGGGCGACGTTGACCACGGTCCCGTCGATGAATGTCATCGCCGACGCGAGAATCGTCGCGATCAGCGTCCAGCGGCGCTTCTCGGCCGCCGTCATTCCTTCGTTGCCTTGGGGTTTGCGGTGGCGCTGTCGGGTGCGTAGTCAGAAGGAGTGCAGTCCTGCTCGACATCATAGCCGAGGTAGTAGTACGCGTGCCAGCGACGAGGCGCCGAGGGAGGAACGCCGGCCCACGCCGTGGCATGAACGCCCTCGGCACTGGCGCAGGTTCGGAATCGCCAGGACGGTTTTCCAGGCTCGATCGCCAGAAGCACTGTGTCCCCTCGCATCTGGGCAAGCGCGAGCTTCCCAAGGATTACGATCGGCACGCCTCTCCGGCCAATCGTGTCTCCGGGTGCATCTACCGAGTATTCCATGCTGTCAGCCGATGCCCGTGGCGGAGGAAAGCACGGACTCTTGCTGCGGGGGCCGAGCCGACCCACGGTAGAATATTGCGGGAAGATGGCGTGGACAACCGTGACGGGCGCCCCAACGGGCAGGGTCGAGTCACCGGCCTCGAAGCAGAGCCGCGTGCCCGAAGAATCCTGATCCGCTACGAAAATCCTGGGTGTGCCGTCGGGCGCGATGACGGTCAACGCTCGCGCCGCAGCGGAGACTTCCTCGGCGCGCGGCTCCCGGCCGCAACCGAGCGCGATGAGGGCGACGACCGCCCCAAGGCGAGAGAGCCCAACGCTCTGGGCACTCAATTGCTTCTCGATGGTTCGCGATTCCACATCTCGCCGGTTAGCCAGTGCCGACTACAGCTCTCTCCGATTGAGGAGCTGGTGAGCGTAGTCCGCCGCCCTTGCCGTCAACGCCATGTACGTGATGCTCGGATTCTGATTCGCTGTCGATGGCATGCACGCGCCGTCGGTCACGAACACGTTGGGCGCATCCCACACTTGGTTGTGTGCGTTGAGAACCGAGGTCTTCGGGTCTCGCCCCATGCGCGCGGTACCCGTTTCGTGAATCACGAGGCCGGGAGGATTGTCTTCCTTGTATGGCCTGATGTCCGTCGCGCCCAGCGCCTCCAGCATCTCCGTGGCGCTCACCACCATATCCTCCTGCATCTTCTTTTCGTTGTCGCTGTAGGTACAGTTCACGCGCAAAGCGGGAATGCCCCATGCGTCGACGAGATGCGGATCCAGCGCGACGTAATTCTCGTGACGCGGAAGCATCTCGCCAAAGCCGCCGAAATCCATGACCCACGGCCCGAGGTCACCGATCAGGGATTTCTTGAACGAGGCGCCGAAACCAGGCATTTCCGAGCCGCGTTCCCAGCCCGGACGGAACGCGCGACCCTCGAAGCCGTAGCCGCGCAGGAAATCCGGATGCTTCGTCTTCACGTTTCGGAAACGTGGGACGTAGATCGCGTCGGGCCGGTTGCCGATCTCGCGCTTGTCCAGTGCAAAGGGCAGTGTACCCGACGCACCGCCGTCCATGATGTGATCCATCAGGTTGTGCCCGAGCTCACCGCTCGAGCTGCCAAGACCATTCGGGAATTCACTCGTCGCCGAGTTCAGCAGGATCCGCGTCGATTCCATCGCCGACGCGTTGAGGAAGATCACCTTCGCGTTGACGTCGAACATCTGCTTGGTGTTCGCGTCGATGACACGGACTCCCGTCGCGCGTTTCTTGGCGGGATCGTAGATCACGCTGTGCACCACGCTGAACGGTCGCAAGGTCAGGCGACCCGTTTTGCGTGCGGCGGGGAGCGTCGAGTTGATGCTGCTGAAGTACGAGAGAGTGACGCACCCGCGGGCACAGTGCCCGCACAGGTGGCACTTCTGGCGACCGCCATGATCTTCCGTCAAGATCGCCAGACGCGCGTTTGTGATCACGCGCTCGCCACCGAATTTCGTGAGCAGAATGTCGCGGGACTTCTGCTCCGCGGCGTTCAGTGGCCAGGGCGTCTGGAACTCGCCGTCCGGCACCTGTGGAAGGTTTTCACGACGCCCCTGAATGCCGACGAATTTTTCGACATAGCTCCACCACGGAGCGAGATCGTTGTAGCGAATCGGCCAGTCGACGCCATAGCCTTCTCTCGCGTTCGCTGTGAAGTCGAGATCGCTCCACCGATAGACGCACCGCCCCCACATGATGGAGCGTCCTCCAACCTGACGTCCCCGTATCCAGTAGAAGGGCTTGTCCTCGGGAAACGAATACGGGTTGTCGAGGTCGTTGACGAAGAACTTGGACGACCACTCGTCGCACGCACCCGTGTGCCGCTGGATGGGTTGATAGCGCTCGACCTGCTTGCGGTTACCCATTCCCCGATAACGCTTTTCCCACGGCAGGACGTGCTCCACGTAGTCGACTGCCGGATCGATCGGCCGTCCCGCCTCGAGCACGATGGTGCGCAGTCCCTTCTCCGTCAGTTCCTTTGCCGCCCAGCCACCCGAAATTCCGGAGCCTACGACGATTGCATCAAATGTCATTGGAGGCATGATCAGACCGCCGGAGTGAATGGCACGCTGCCCTGATATCCATTGAAGAACATCTGCATTTTCAGGATGTCCTGCTCCACCCTCTGTGATGTGAAATAGCCGTACACGGTGAGAGCCTTGAGTCGCGCGAAGGCTAGCCCGGCCCCAGCCTTGTCTCCTCTCGCACCATCGAGAGTCGTCATGAGCTCGACTTTCTTCGCCGCCGGCAAATCGACAAATCGATTCGAGCCCATCGCCGTCGCGCGTACATCGATGTCCCGTAGCCCGGCGAGGAACGCGGCTCGATCGTCGTCGCCAGCCCACTCGGTGAGAATGAGATCGATGAACTCCGGCACTTTCACGCTGGTCGCGCCTGGTGTGTCGGTCTCGGGGATGATCAGCTCGGCGATCGTCGTCACGAGTGCCTGCTGGTCGCGATTCAACGTTCTGAACGGGACATCGCCCAGCCGGAGATGAAGCTCGGCTCCAAACTTTATCGCGGCATCGGTGCCGCGTGGGATGAACGGCAGCGCGAGGGCGGCGCCGAGAAACTGTACAACTTCGCGTCTTCGCATGTCAGGAGATCGGAGGGTGGACGATCCTGTAGCCGACGTGTCGCGAATCGAACGTAGGACGCGGACATCCAACCGTCAAGCGAGACGGACGCCGCTCGCCGAGGGTGATCACACTTACCTAGTCCTCCATTTTGCCCACACTCGTTCTGACGAATTTCCCGCGCTGACCGATGAGAGTGATCCCGGCGGACATGGCGCCAAAAAACAGGAGAGCGGGACTGAAGCGACCCGCGAACCTGTCGAGTACCAGGCCCCATCCCAACTGGTATCCGCCGCGCGTGCGCTGAGCCTCATCGCCCATCTTCTCCCAGCCTGTCGAGACCAGATCGAGCCGGGTGCGGTTTCCATCGGGCGAGAACGTGATTTCGATTTGCTGCGCGTCCGACTCGGCGCGGCTGGGATGGAAGGTGAACACCACTCGGCGCGGCGGCTCGACCGCGATGACCTCACCCCACCGCATGCGAGTGCCGTCCTTGTGCTCCTCGAAGATCCGTCCGCCTGGCCGGGGCTCGAACACCACGCGCGCGACCCTGTTTCCGCCGATGGAGTAGCTGTAGCTGGGCCACCATTTCGCGAAATCCTGGGTGAAACGGCGGTACGCCTCTTCCTGCGGCCAGGACACGGTGACTGATCTCCGTATTGGCGCGACCGATGGCTCTTTCTTCGTGGACATCAACGGGCTCCTCGTTTTTTCCGGGGCGGTGCCGCTTCTTTTGTTGGCGGATGTGGATCCCCGGCGGCGTAAGCGGTCAAAACATCGTCCCACATCCTTTCGACGTATCGTCGCAGCTCCGCGAGACCCTCCTGCGAAGCACTGTAATAGCGTCGCGTCCCTTCCCTGCGGTCGCGCACCAGCCGCGCTCCGCGAAGAACTCGAAGGTGCTGGGAGACGCTAGGCTGCCGGATCCTGGCGATTCGGGCGAGCTCACCGACGGTGTGGGGGCGGCTGCGCAGGCGCTCGAACAGCGCGCGCCGGGTCGGATCGGCCAGCGCCATCATAACCGTTCCATAGGCCATGCCCTATATAGGCATCCGCGCATAGATAAGTCAAGAATGATTTTTTGCCAGGGCGCGACAAGCCCGCCAAGGATTACGGAACTGGTCTCGACCGAGGACGGGGACTGGGTATGGCCCCGTGAATGCTGGCCACGTCCACCTCGAACAGGCGCGGCCAGAGCTTCCCCGTCAGGAATAGCCGATTCCGGACCGAATCGAATGCAATGCCGTTTGCAACGCCGCCGCGCCTGACTACGTCCTGGCGTTGCGCCGCGGTAAGCAGATTCCCGACATTGATCCAACCGGTAACATGCCCGGTTGCAGGGTCAATGCGAGCAATGAAGTCTGTTTGATATACGTTCGCCCACAGCTCACCCCGCACCCACTCCAACTCATTGAGCATCCAGACGGTGCTGTCTGCCTCACGCACCTGGATCGTCCGCAGCTCGTGGAATCCAGTTGGATCCAGAACGCGGATTCGACTCGTGCCGTCGCTCATGTA
>DATHGO010000388.1:0-2728 GCA_035317585.1 Gemmatimonadaceae bacterium
ACGCGCGCCGATCAGCCGGCGGACGTCGAGCGGTACCAGACCGTGTACGCGACCGAGAGCGGATCGGTGGCGGCTCCGACCGCCGGTCTCCACTTCACATCCGAGATTCTCGACGCACTCGCGGCGAAGGGGGTGAGGCGCGCCGATCTCATCCTCCACGTCGGCGCCGGAACATTCAAGCCGGTCGACACAGAGAATCCAGCCGATCACGTGATGCACGAGGAGTCGTACTCGCTTCCGGCGCGCGCCGCCGAAGTCCTGAACGAAACGCGAAAGGCGGGCGGAAAGATCTGGGCAGTCGGCACCACCAGTGTGCGCACGCTGGAGAGCGCAATCGGTGAAGATGGAGTCTTTCGTGAGAAGTCCGGCGAAACCCGCATCTTCATCCGGCCTCCATACGAATTCCGCGCTGTCGACAGGCTCATTACCAACTTCCACCTTCCGCGCTCGACGCTCGTCATGCTCGTCGCGGCGTTCGCCGGCTACGACCTCACAATGCAGGCCTACCAGGAAGCGGTGGCCGAGCGGTACAGGCTCTACTCATACGGTGACGCCATGGCCATCTTATGAGTATGAACGGACCCTCACAGGAGGATGACTATGCGTTCTGTAAAGTCGGTGTTGTTGCTGGCGCTGGTTGTGGGTGCATGCTCGAATACGCTGTCTCCTGGGTTCATCGAAGGTAAATGGGCTCAGGAATTTTCAATTCCGGGAAGCTCCTTCGAGATGCAGCTGACGACTAACGGTGGAACGATCTCCGGGAGCGGAGACTGGTGCGCCGAGGCAGGCCCGTGCGGTACTGTCGCTGTGATGGGAACGGTCAACGGAAGCGCCATTCACCTCGATCAGACGTTCACTCCGACCTTCCCTCCAGGAATCTTCCCGCCGTCTGTGCAGCATTTCGATGGCCGATTCACCTCGCTCAGGTTGCTCGAGGGGACTCTTAGTGTCGACAGGCAGGACCAGCCACCCTTGGTCATAGGTCAGGTCAGGTACCATCGCGAGTGAGTGCCCTGCGGCACGATCGGCGATGTGAAAAGGTCAGAGCACTCGCTCTGACCTTTTCAATTTGTCCTCAGGCGTCGGGAAAGTCCGCCTCGACCGTCGTCTTCTCCCAGGCGTCGAAATCCTTTTTCAGCATCTCGAGCTTGCCCCGCGCTCCTTTGAGCGCCGCTTTTCCGAGCAGTAGCCTGAGCGGCGGATTGGGCGATTCCACGGCCGCGATGATCGCCGCCGCGGCGCGAACCGGATCGCCGGGCTGCTTGCCGCTGTAGCCGCGAATGTTCTCCAGATTCTGGCCGGCCGTCTCCGCATAATCGGCGATGCGCGTCTTGCTCTCGCCAGCCGAGCGTCCCGCCCAGTCGGTGCGGAATCCGCTGGGCTCGACGATCGTGACCTTGATGCCGAGTGGCGCGACTTCGAGCGCGAGAGACTCCGAGAATCCTTCGACCGCGTACTTGGTCGCATGATAGTAGGCGAGCGTCGGAAAGCTTCTCAGTCCGCCGATCGAAGAGATGTTGACGATGTGGCCACTGCGCTGCCGGCGCATGATCGGCAGCACCGCGCGGGTCATGCTCGACAGCCCGAAGAAATTGATCTCGAACATCCGTCGGACTTCCTGTTCGTCGCTCTCTTCCACTGCGCCGAAATATCCGATGCCCGCGTTGTTCACCAGGACGTCGATGCGACCGAAGCGCTTCTCGGCGCTCTTGACCGCGACATCGACTTCTACGGGATCTGTAACGTCGAGCTCCAGCACCAGAGCGCGGTCACCCTTCCCCTTCGCGATGTCCTCGGCCTTCGCCGGATCGCGCGCGGTGACGACAGCGCGGTAGCCGCGGTCGAGAACCATCTTGGCGAGCTCGCGGCCAAAGCCGGTGGAACAGCCCGTAATGAACCAGACTTTCTTGTCAGTCATGTCGATGCGCCCCCCTCAGCCTAGCGTGTCGAAAGTCCTTGCACCACTCCTTTCGCCTCCGCGAGCGCCGGGAGATTCGCGTCAGCGTGCTTCCAGTTCGCCAGCAGCTTCGAGTAGGCGTCTATTCCGCCTTTGGAATCGCCGGAAGCAAGACGCGCCCGCGCCAGGCCGAGGAGCGACTCCGAGCGGTTGCGCCTCAACTCCAGCTCCTTCGTAAATGCAGCGATCGCCTCCTGAGGTTTGCCTGCTTCCAGCAACGCATTACCGAGCATTTCCAGCGCGGGCGGGAGAAAGGGCGGGCCCTGGGGCGATGTCTTCGACTCCAGATCTGCGGCCGCTCGCAACAGGTCGATCGCCGTCGTCATATCTCCGGTTTTCTTCGCGACCAATGCCTTGGCGACGTTGAGCCCGGAGGTGTAGGTGGCCGACCCGTAATCTCCCGGCACGCCCGAATCCGCCCTGCTGTGGATGCGAGCGATGAGCGCCCTCGCGTTGTCGGAATCGCCTTGCATCGCTGCCGCGATCGCCTGCTCGAGCAGCATAGTGCTCGTGAAGCCGATTGCCCTGGGTGAGTAACGATCGTCTTGTCGTCCGGCCGATGGGAGACCGGTGTCGCTCCAATCTCCGCTCGCGATGCGATACCTGAAAGTGAGATCGGGACCCACCAAAGAGGCGTCAGTGAATTGGCTTCCGAAATCCGCGCCACGAAACAGCACACCAAGTGTATCGATCAGGCCTTTCGCGGCACGGTAGCGGCCCTGTTGGATGTAGCCGTACTGAAGCCAGGTAAAACTGTGAAAGTCGTTTTCA
>DATHGO010000389.1:0-5726 GCA_035317585.1 Gemmatimonadaceae bacterium
TCGCCGAACGTCGGAAGATTGATCATCGCGAACGGAAAGGCGGAGGTGGAGATCGTTGACGTCGCTTGAGCTGATGACGGAAGAAGTGCAGGTGTGGGTGGCGTCGCTCGACGTGACCGATGAGCGCTATGCCACCCTTGCTCGAGTGCTGCCTTCGGAGGAGAAAGAGCGCGCCGCAAGTCTTACTCCGATAGCGGCGCGACGGTTCGTCGTCGCGCGCGGGATTTTGCGCACCCTGCTCTCCGGCTTTACCGGCACAGCGGCGGCAAAGCTGCGCTTCAGGTACGGGAATTCCGGGAAGCCTTTTCTCGTCGATGGCGACCACATCAATTTCAACATTACGCACTCTGCCGATCTCGGTCTCTTCGCGTTCGCACCGGATCGTCCAGTTGGTGTAGATGTGGAGAACGAGCGGCCAGTGAGACGGTTGCTCGACGTTGCCCAGCGGTTCATGTCGGATGACGAGCTCCGGGCACTCGTCAACACCGCGCCCGACGAGCGAGATGCGGCGTTTCTGAGATCGTGGGTCGTGCGCGAGGCGCGTCTCAAGGCGGAAGGCAAGGGAGTCTGGTCGGGATCCGAACACACCAACCCACGCCCGAACCTTACGCACAAGCTCTTCACCCCGCGTACCGGCTACATCGCCGCTGTCGCCGCCGAGGATTCTGACTGGAGGCTCTACACTTGCGCGATGAAGGACTGACTGGTGCGGCAGGCATTCACCTGAGATAGCCTGTCCCCGACAGGCCGGTGTCATACCGTTACCGAGTCCGGCTTTGCGGTCGCCGTGTACAAGCCTCTTATTTCAACTTCTAGCCCCGCGCGGTACCTCGGCGGCCGGCTACGGCTCCAACCTGGATTCAGCTCGACGAGGAGGTAGGATGCGGACGATTTCTGGTTTGTTCGGTGCTTTGGTACTGGCGCTCGGTGTCGCTTCATGCGGTGGCGGGGGTGACGCAACGGGCACTGGCGGCGGTGGTGGTGGCGGTGGAGGAGGAGGCGGAGGAACCTGTCCCGCGGGGACATTCTGCATGACGGCAACCAGCTTCACGCCAACTACACGAACCGCGGCGGTGGGCGCGACTGTCACGTGGCAGAATTCTTCCGGCGTGGGACATAATGTCGTCTGGGACGATGCCACGGCGAAAGCGGCCGCCGCAGCCGGCGACGGAACCGGCGACATGCCGAACTTCGACACCGGAATGTCACACACCCGTGTGTTTAACACTGCCGGTACCTACGGGTTTCACTGCACCATCCACGCGGGAATGACGGGGATCCTCACCGTCCAATAAATCCCGGTCTAGAAGAACGAACTCGGTCCAGAGTTTTCAGCCGTGACGCCCGACCGCGACCAAAGCGCTCGGCATCACATCCATGGTGCGCCGCCCTATCCCAACCGGGGCGCAGTTCAGGTCGACAAGGAGGCACGATGAAGATTTCTGGTTTGTTCGGTGCTCTGATTCTGGCGATCGGCGTCGCTTCGTGTGGTGGCGGAGGTGACTCCACAATCACTCCACCACCACCGCCACCACCACCGCAGTGCCCCGCCGGGACTTTCTGCATGACCTCGACCACGTTCACACCGACGACACGCACCGTCACAGTGGGCTCGACGGTCACGTGGACGAATGATTCCGGTGTGACACACGATGTCGTTTGGGACGACGCAACGGCAAAAGCCGCCGCCGCTGCCGGAGATGGAAGCGGCGACATGGGACAATTCGCTAGCGGCTCGCATACACGCGCATTCGCGACCGCTGGCACCTACAAATTCCACTGCACGATCCACTTTGGGATGAGCGGCACACTGACCGTCCAGTAGTCGTCGTCTAGAAGAAAGAAACTCCGTCCAGAGTCTTCGGCACGTCGATGCCGAGCGCCACCAGAGCGCTCGGCATCACATCAACGGTGCGTCGCGGCACCCTCACGGGCGGACGGTTCAATAGCAACGGTACGAGCATGTGCTCCCGATGCAGCGCTCCATGCGACGAGACATGCGGAATCGGCTCGTACCTGGCCCGGTAGTCCCAATCCCGCGCTGCCGACAGCACGATGTCGCCGCAGCGGGGAGACGCGATGAGATGCGCGATCTGCACGAGCGCATCGGGGTAATCACTCTCAATCGTTGCATCGTACGCTTCGCCATCAGTGAGCGAATTCTGCACGCCGATGCCAAGCGGATCACCGCTCTGTGGCGTGTAGACGTATCTGGACTCGCTCCATGTGAGCGTCGCGGAGCCCCGGTCCCTCGCGCGAATTTCGCACGACGCCGGACTGGTGGGGAGAATCAACAGATCGACCGATGCACGGGAGAGGAGACTCTCAGCCAGATCGTTCCACCTATCACCTAGTGACGGCCACCAGGGGCGAGTCTTCTGCTCGAGATCCAGGTACAGGTGCGTCATCGCGTTGCCGCTCACCATCACGGCAATATCCGCGGAAGCATTGAACGCCCAGGGGTGCGCGAGGGTGGTGTATCCCCACCCGGAGATCAGCGCGACGAGATCCTCATGTTCGCGCACGGGCGAATGTCCATGATCGCTTCCCACCCAAAGGTGCATCTTCTTCCATCGCCCATCGCGCTCCGCGTCGGAACGGATCTGCGCTACGGTGTCATCCACGATCCGCATCGCATCGCCGACGATCCGGGCATCCTGACCTTCGGCGTGTGACGTCTTGTCGATTCCGGTAAGAGCGATGAACGCGAATTTCACGCGCTGCGTGCGCAGACGCAACGCGGCTTCCTCTCCCACCTGCTGGTCGATCGCGAGCCAGCCGCGGACATTTCCGCGAAAGTGGGTCGCCCCCGCCCGCGCGACGAACCCGGGACTCTGACCTATGCGCTCGCGGCGCCGGAGTCCGCGCCCGATCACGCTCAGCGCGCCGAGGCTCGGCTTGGCGAGCTCGAAGATGGTCGGCGACGCGCGGTCAATGTCCCGATCCACGAGGCGCATCTCGGGCCCGACGTAACTCCTCGAGTGTCCGGGCAGCCTGGCGATGCGCCGCGAGCGATCGTACCAGCGAAGTCCGGGCAATCCGATGCTTCCCGGATATCTTCCCATGATGAACGGCGCGTACGCAGGTCCCGTCACGGACGGAAATGCAGACGTAATGGTAGAGAGCTGCCCTTCATCGCGAAGTGCAGCGAGCGCGGGCAAATGACCGCCGTCAATGGAGCGAGCGAGTGCATCCGGTCTCACTCCATCCGCTATGATCATGACAACCTGAGCACCATCACCTGGCGGGCTTTGTGCAGACGCACGCAACTTTAGTTTCCCAATGAAGAGAGCAGCAGAGCCCGCGACAGCGGCTAACGATGAAGAACAGAAAAGATAAATCCAACTTCGGCCGGACGAATCCTGGAGCCTTGAGGTCAACGAAGGCGCGCACCGCCGGCGGTAAGAAGCTCAATCCTGAAGTAATGGCCTCCGCCGAGCAAAAGGCCCTCGAGGGACTCAAGCAGCGGACGGAGGAAGGGCATCTCAAGGCGGGAAGAACGCCGCCCTCGCAGCAGGCCCCGGGAAAACTCGAGGTTGTCCTTCGCACGGTGGACGACGCCATTCGCGACTCGTCGCCCGTCACCGAAGACGAAAAACTCCTGCAACAGTCGGGGCCGCGCATCGACTTCACGAGAACCGATCCGTGGCGCGTGCTGCGCATCATGGGCGAGTTCATCGACGGATTTGACACTCTCGCGTCGGTTGAGAAAGCGGTAACGATCTTCGGTTCCGCGCGCATCGGACCCGACGACCCCCACTACGATGCGGCGGTGGAAACCGCGCGGCTGCTGGCCGTGGCTGGCTTCGACATCATCACCGGCGCCGGACCGGGTATCATGGAAGCCGGGAACAAGGGAGCGCGGCTCGGCGGAGGCAGATCGATCGGCTGCAACATCGAGCTCCCATTCGAACAGGGCGCGAACCCGTACGTCGACACGCTCATCCACTTCAAGTATTTCTTCGTTCGGAAGACGATGTTCATCAAGTACTCGGTGGCGTTCGTCATCTTCCCGGGCGGTTTCGGCACTCTCGACGAGCTGTTCGAGGCGCTCACGCTCATTCAGACAGGGAAGATCTACCGGTTCCCCGTCATTCTGTTCGGCCGCTACTACTGGGCGGGGCTGCTACGCTGGCTCCAGGCTCGAGTCCTGAGCGAGGGGAAGATCTCGGACGGGGATCTGGATCTCATGCTCGTGACGGACGATCCGGCCGAAGCAGCCAATGCGATCATCTCCGCGTACAAGTCGCTGGGCAAGACCGCTGGACGGCGGTTCGACGACATTGTGGAAGGAAAGCAAGATGGCAAAAAGCAGTAAGAGCAACGGAGAGGGGAGAGGGCGCGGCGGCTTCAAGTCGTCGCGTCACGGCAAGGCGTCGGCGGCCGGACCCAAGGCGCAGCAGAAGCTCGCCGCGGAAGCACGTGAGAAGCAGGGAGTAAAGCACACCGCGCATGAGGGCAGCCGCTTTCTGAAGGGACAGCGAATCGATCCTCGCCGCATCGATGGGAAAGAGACCGTCGCCGAGCTGATCGAGGGAACCTACCTCGCCTACAACGCCGCGCGGCTTCGCGAAGCGTGCCAGCTCTTCACTGGGAAGATGCTCGAGCCCGATGTCACGGTCGGTCTTTCCATCACCGGCGCGCTCACGCCGGCGGGCCTGGGAATGTCGTCGCTCATCCCGCTCATAGAGGGAGGATTCGTCGACTGGATCATCTCGACCGGTGCGAATCTCTACCACGACGCGCACTTCGGGCTCGGACTCGCGATGCACCGCGGCAACGCGCAGGAATCGGACGTCGTGCTGCGCGAGGAAGGAGTCGTCCGGATCTACGACATCTTCTTCGACTACGACGTGCTTCTTTCGACCGATGCGTTCTTCCGGAAGATCATTACGGGAAAGGAATTCCAGCGAGCGATGTCGAGTGCGGAGTTTCACAACCTCGCCGGCAAGTACGTCCGTGAGCGGGAGAAGGCGCTTGGCATCGGGCAGAAATCGCTGCTGTCAGCCGCGTACTCCGCTGCTGTTCCGATTTATACGTCATCGCCCGGCGACAGCTCGATCGGAATGAACATCGCGGCGGTGGCGCTCGACGGGAATAAGCTCCTGCTCGATCCCAATCGCGATGTGAACGAGACGGCTTCGATTGTTCTCGATGCCAAGCGCGGGGGAGGGAAGAGTGGTGTCATGATTCTCGGCGGCGGCAGTCCGAAGAACTTCATGCTCCAGACGGAGCCGCAGATCCAGGAGGTTCTCGGGATCGACGAAAAGGGACACGACTACTTCCTGCAGATCACGGATGCGCGCCCGGATACGGGCGGACTCTCCGGCGCGACGCCGGCGGAAGCGGTAAGCTGGGGCAAGATCGATCCCGACCGGTTGCCGGATGCGGTGGTTTGCTATCTGGATTCGACCGTCGCGCTGCCGCTCCTCACGTCCTACGCTTTTGCGCGGCACCAGCCGCGGCCATTGAAGAGGCTGTTCGACCGGCGGGAAGCGATGATGTCGAAGCTGAGGCAGGAGTACGAGAAGTCATCCACCGAGCCGGCCACGATCGACCACACAGATTCCAAGCTTCCGCAGCATCGATAGGGCGGTCGCCATACTCGCCTACCCCGGGTGATTGCCTCCCGGGGGAAGACACTCTAGCTTGGATTAGCGGGCGCCCGGCCTTTCATCGCGGTCGGGCGCTCGTTTTTCGGTAAAGGCGAAGGACCTTCAGGAAGG
>DATHGO010000390.1:0-4741 GCA_035317585.1 Gemmatimonadaceae bacterium
TACATCGTTGGAAAACCGCACATCGTGGGGGTTCTAATCGCACCCGAAGCCAGACAGTCGCTCAAGCTCGCGCCGGAAGATCTTGTAACGATGGGGACACGCTAATGCTGCTCTCGATTGCGCTGGCGATGGCATCGCTCACCACCAGCTTCGACGTGTCGGGAGTGCACGTGATCCTCCGGCAGAATAACGCCAATAACGTCGTCGCCGCGAACCTCTATCTGCTGGGCGGGGCGCGTCAGGTCACGGAAGGAAACGCCGGGATCGAACCGATTCTGCTCGACGTTTCGGAGCGGGGTACCCAACGGTATCCGAAGAACTCACTGAGGCGCGCGATGTCCCGACTCGGAAGCGAGATCGTAGTAGCGCCGAGCGCTGATTGGACGATGTTCGGAATACGATCGAGCACTGAGGTTTTCGACTCGACGTGGGCGATCTTCGCGGACCGGGTGATGCATCCGAATCTCGCCAAAGCGGAAGTCAACTTGGTAAAGTCCCAATATCTGTCGGGAATCAGGCAGCGACGGGATGATCCGGACGCCCTCGCAGGCTACCTCGCGGACAGCATAACTTTCGTTGGCCATCCCTACGCAGTCTCTGTGACCGGGACCGAGCGGTCGCTCCAGGCCGTCGATTCAGCGACGCTACGCGACTACCACCGGACACAATTCGTGACTTCGCGAATGCTGCTAGTCGTTGTTGGCAACGTCGATCGCGCACATATCGAGCGACTGGTGAGTCAATCCATTGGTCGGCTTCCGCGCGGAGAGTACAAGTGGACAGCACCGCCACGCGTACCCGAATCACAAACCGCCGTCGTTATCGAGCGCCGCCAGCTTCCGACCAACTACATAATCGGTTACTACAGCGGCCCGCTGGCAAACGGTCGCGACTATCAGGCGCTCAGGGTAGCCACATCGGTGCTGACGGGACGGATGTTCGCTGAGATTCGAACCCGTCAAAACCTCACCTATGACGTTCACGCACCATTTGTCGATCGTGCGGCGACTGCCGGCGGCCTTTACGTCTCTACTGTTGCGCCCGACACGACTCTAAAGCTGATGAGGGCAGCGATCGTAGATCTTCAGCAGGGAATGCTCGATCCTGCCGGCCTCAGGCAGCTCGAAGACCAGTTCATTACCGAATATTTTCTCGACAACGAGACCAACGCGGCGCAAGCGGACTTTCTCGCCCGATCGGAGCTATACGGAGGCGACTACAAGGAAGCTGACCGTTTCGTCGACGAGTTGAAGCGCGTATCACCGGAGGACATCCAGCGTGTAGCGAGGAGATACATGAAAGGTTTCCGCTTCGCGTACGTCGGTGACCCGTCGAAGCTGAATCCGCGAACCATCAGCTTGTTCTGACAGGCTATCCACACTGATGGGCTGTCACTCGGCGAATTCGTCCGCGACAGCCCACGGATCCATCGCACCGCTGTAAAGCCCCATTCCGATCACGGCGGCCGCAACCCCGCGATCTGCCAACGCGCGAAGGTCCCCAATGTTTCCGAGCCCGCCGGATGCAAAGACCGGGAATTCAGCGGCCTCGGCAACATCTTCCATGAGAGGCAGGTCTGTTCCGCGCATTGCTTCCTCCCGGTGGACGGCTGTCACCAATACTCCTGCGAGCGGGAGTCCGTTCAGATCCTCTACCAGATCGAGTACGAGCTTTGGATGGGTGCGAGTCCAGCCGTGGGAAAGAATCTTCCGGTCTCGGACATCAGCGGCAACGACAATGCAGCCTGGAAAATCGATGCTCATTTCCACCAGCCAGTCGGGGTCTTCCAGCGCACGGGTACCAATCACGACGCGCTCTGCGCCATCGCTCAGGAACTGGTGGATGGATTCCCTGCTCCGGATTCCGCCTCCAATCTGCACCTCGACATCAGTCGCGCCCAGGATTGCCTGAATCTCGACGGCGTTAATGCCACGTCCTGCTACTGCATCGAGGTCGACGAGGTGGAGGTGACGAAATCCGTACTGTCTCCAGGCGACTGCGACCCCAACCGGATCGGGGATGCGGATCACCTCATCATCGTACGAGCCTGCGGCGAGCTGCACGCATGCGCCTCCGCGCAGGTCGAGCGCGGGAATTGCGATCACCGTGGCGGCGTCGCGATAAGGGCACGAATCATGAGAGCGAAAGTGCCGCAACGATTGCATGTTAGCGAGCTTGTGAATAAATTCACAATCTCTGAAGTAAGCAGATCTACCTCTTGTTAGTGCATTAGTACGGCTCTGGGAGGCCACAAAAGATGCGGTTCTACGGATTTGCGGTTGCAGTTGGAGTACTCTCGCTCGGCGCTTGCGCGGGTGGTGAGGCTAAGCCTGGTGATACGACCCACGTTGCAGTTGATACGAGCGCGGCATCGACGACCACGACGGCCGCGACAACCACCAGTGGTACCCCCAGCAGTTCGGGCGCGGTCACGATGGCCCCGATCACCGGCACCACAAAGACGGTGAACATGGTCGGTGATGCGAAGGGCTATCGATTTGAGCCCGCCAACTTCACGGTCAAACAAGGCGACGCCGTCAAGTTTGTTGTCGTGAGTATGGGTCCCCATAACGTTGCGTTCGACCCCGCGACGATTCCCGCGGCTGTGAGACCCCAGCTCGATGCGAACATGGGAAGCGACAAGATGAGTGAGCTCTCGAGCAATATGAAGATGAACCCTGGCGAGTCTGTTACGATCTCGTTCGGGAAGATCCCGCCTGGGAAATACCCGTACCACTGCACGCCCCATCTCGCGCTGAACATGAAGGGCGTCATCACGGTTCAGTAACCTCGAACCTGACTTGAACGGAAGCGGCGGGGGCGAGAGCTCCCGCCGCTTTCTACATCCATGATCGCGATGCCTCGAAACGGCGCTTAGATTGTATGATCGATACAAGCTATAATTGTGATCTTGTCCAGCCGTCGTGGGCCTCCACATCGACCGGACTCTCGCTTGCGCGCCATGCCCAACGAATCTTGAGCCATGAACGTTCATAGTATCGCGCGGATGAGCGGAGGCTCTGCCTACCTTTGGATGGCAGCGCGGGCCAGGAATGCGCTCCGCCGTGTACTCGTGTTCGGAATCGTGGGCGGCGTGGTGTTCGTTGCCGCGTTGATCGCATTCGTTGTAGTGCCGCGAAATGCATCGAGGAAAGCGCTGGCCGTGGCGTCGAGAATCGAGGCGCGCACTGACTCCTCTCCCGCTGTAGCCGCGAGGGACCGCTACCTGGCTGAAGCCAGGAATACTGATTCGGTACTGAATGCGGCTCGACTGGCTGCGATGCCGGTTGTGACTCCTGTCATCGATACTTTCCCTCCAGCCGTCCGAGTCCAGCGCGATTCACTCAATGCGGAGCTTGCGACGCTCAACCGATTGATCGAAAGGGCTGAGAATTCTCCGCTTCCGACTTCGTATCGCGCGTTGGCGGCCTCGCCGGCTGTAGCAGCAGATCCGAGGGTCCGAGTCCTGCTCGACTCGCTCGCGACGGTCGAGCGAGACAGAAATGCATTCGGCGCTGCTGGAGCGGTGGATCCCGTCTATCTCTCGCTGACGTCGAGAGCAAACGCAATTGGTCGCTCCATTCAGGGAATCGCCGATGCAAAAAGGGGCGAGGTGAGAGGAAAGCTCGCTCTCATCCGGCCGACTGCCGCTGTAGTGGTCAGGCCAAAAATACTGGTTGATACCGCGGCACTCCTGACGCGGTACGCTGCGGCACAACAGAACTACACAGCAGCTGTCAGACAGCTCGACCAGATCAACCAGAAGAACGCGCGAATAGATCGTGAGTCTGCGCGGGCGCGGGAGCTCGCGAATGTGGGTGCGCCGCCGTGGGCAATGCTTGCAGCTGCGGTCGTTCTAGCCCTGGCTGTTGGATTCGCGGCGTCCTTCGGAACCGAGCTGAAGCGTCCGCACATCGCCGATCAGCGTGAGGCGGAACAGATCAGCGGTGCCAGGGTCCTGACGGTAATTCGGCCGCCGGAGGTCGTGGTGGAGCGAAGCCGCCGCCAGGCAGATGTCGAAGCGCCGCCACTGATAGATGTCGTCTCCGAGAGCTATCGAACGCTCTATCTGCATATCGCGTCAGTTGAAGCGAGCGTTCCGATCGTCACGATCACCGGTGATGATCCCGGCATTGTGGCAACTGTCGCGTCCAATCTGGCGGCATCCGCGGCGTACGAAGCCCGCAGCACCCTTCTCGTCGACGTCGATCCGACGACCTGCAGTGTGGCAAGCGTGCTGAGGATCCGGCCGGATCCGGGGCTTTCGGGAATCATCACGGGAAACGCTACCTGGCCCGAGGCGATTGTTCCGACCACCATTGGCCGGGACCGCCCACTCGATGTGCTTCCGAGCGGCACCAGGCGCGCTGGATTGCCCGAACCAGATGTCGTGGAAGAAGTGCGGAAAGAGCTTGCCCGGATGCAGCGTCGCTATGATTTCATCATCATCACGGCTCCGACCAGCTATGTGCAGCGCAGTGCCAGCAGCATCATTCCCGCTCCGGACGTAATACTGTGTGCGCGGATTGCGCATACGACCGTCGGCGGTCTGAAAACCGCGGTCGACAGCCTTCGCGGAGCCGACATGCGGATTCACGGCCTCGTGCTCTGGGACGCCGAGATGCCACAGCTGGAGACTCGGGAAGAAATGTTGGGTTCTACGCGTCAATCAGGAGCGTTCCAGCCCGAGCTCGCCACGGCACAGTAGCCGCAATGGCGGAAGCAATCCCCGATCTACGAA
>DATHGO010000391.1:0-2995 GCA_035317585.1 Gemmatimonadaceae bacterium
AGGCGGGAAACATCGCGCTGCTCGAACGGCTGGCCCGATCGAAGAATTTGTGGGAACGGCGCATCGCGATCGTCTCGACCTTCTACTTCATCAAGCGCAACGAGTTTCGCCCCACGCTAAAGATCGCCGCACTGTTGCTGCGCGACACGCACGATCTGATTCACAAGGCAGTCGGGTGGATGCTGCGAGAGGTAGGAAAGCGCGATCGCACAGCGCTGGATCGTTTCCTGAAGAAACACTATCAGCGGATGCCGCGGACGATGCTGCGGTATGCGATCGAGCGCCACCCGGAACGCATTCGTAAGCAATACCTGGCCGGGACGATTTGAGCGGAGCGACGGCTCCCTAGTGCGGCCTTTCCTTCATCCGCGCTCGTGTTATCCACCCGGACGCCCGAAAGTAGAAGTAAAACGGCAGGCCGAGAGCAATGAAGAACAAGCCAGCCGTGGATTCCACAGGCGACGCCCTCAATGTGTTGACGACCAGCCAGAGGGCGACGAGCACGAAGAGCGCCGACACAACCGGATAACCGGGCGTGCGGTACCGGCGTGGGGCGGCCGGAAGCTTTCTCCGCAGGACGAATAGCGACGACCCTACCAGCGCGGTGAAAACCCACACCGCGAAGATCACCGACGTCGTGATCTGATCGAAGGTGCCGGACAGCGCGAGCACGCAGGCCCAGATTCCCTGGAACCAGATCGCGTTGACGGGCACGCTCGACGTCGCACTCAGATTCGCCAGCGGGCCGAAGAAGAGTCCATCGCGCGCCATCGCAAACGGAACGCGCGCGTTCATCATCGTGATTCCGTTGAGCGCGCCAATCGCCGAGATCATGAACGCAATCGACACGATCTGCGCTCCATACGATGAGAATGTCTGCGCCGCCTTGGCCGCAACCGGAAGCGCATCACGATACGCGGTCGAGTTGGCCGTCATCACCTCGCTAAACGGCAGCGCGTAAAAGTAGGCGAGATTCGTGACGAGATAAACGAGAATCACGATCAGCATCCCGAAGATCAGCGCGCGCGGGACGTTCCTCTCCGGCTTCTCAATCTCGCCCGCTACCATTGGGACGTTCGACCATCCCTGATAGGCCCATAGAGCCGCAAGCATTGCCGCACCGAACGCGCCCACTCCGGCGGGCGCAGTGCTCGCCGTGACGGGAGTCTTCAGGTGCTCCCACGATCCCGTGCGCGACAGGAGAAACGCGCCGAGCACGATGATCGCTATCCCGCCCAGCTTGGCGACCGTCGCAACCCATTGCACTCGGCTACCCAATTGGATGCCACGCGCGTTCACCCAGGAGAAAAGTAGAATCACGGCGACTGCCACGATCTGCTGGATACCGAGTCGCCAGTGCACGACCTGACCCAGCACGTGGAAGTCGTGAGTTGTAAAGACGGCACCGAGCGGAACGAACGAGGCGAGAAATGACGCGAGCGCGGTCGAGACAGCGGCGAGTCCTCCGCTCGCGATGAGCATCACCGACGACCAGCCGAACAGAAACGCGGGAAGGTCGCCGTACGCTTCGCGCAGGAATACGTACTCTCCGCCAGCCTCGGGCATCATCGCGCCCAGCTCAGCGTAGGTCAGCGCGCCGGCGAGAGACAGAAGTCCGGCGGCGAGCCAGGCGAGCAGCACTTTCGACGGACTGCCGACGAGCTGCGCCATCGGCGCGGTCTTGAGGAATACACCCGTTCCAATGACGGTGAGAACGAGCGCTATCGCATCGCGGAGCGAAATCGCTCTCACGAGCTCTCTTGTCGCGGTCGTCACTCCTGGTGATGCCGCGGCGGGGGAGGTCACTCGGGCGGGCGAACTACGTCGTGCGGGCCGGTGTTGCGAATGCCGTAAGTGGGTCGCACGTATTCTTCCGTCGTCGCGATCCCTTCAGCCTTGTCGAGCTCGCGATTCTCGCGCTCGATGTTGTCGCGCTCTTCCTTGTACTTACCGTACCATTTTCGCGTGACCTCGCCAGCGAGCTCGCGACTGCCGAGTCCGAAGGCGAGCGAGAGCGCCAGCGCGATCGCACCAAAGAGAATCGCAAAAGCGGTCGTGACGATTTCCGTCGCGACGCCCAGCTCCTGAAGCGCCATGAAGACGGCGAGCACGACGACGCCGCCCTTTCCCACGCGAGCGAGTGTCGGTCCGCCGTGAAGTCCGCCCGCCGACGCCATGATCAGGCCACCGACGAAGCTGCCAAGCACGATGCCGACGATCATGATCACGATCGCGGCGATGACGCTCGGGATGTAGCTCACGAGCTCGGAGAAGACGTTGGCGAGAGACTGCAGTCCCAGCGCGTTGGCGGCGACCAGCATCACGGCGAACATCACGAACCAGAAGACGAGACTCCCCGCGACGCGCGTCGGGTTCACGCGCGAGCCCGACCGCTCCACCGCCTCCATAACGCCGCCGCGCTCGAGGATCTGGTTGAGATGGATCTTCCGCATCAACCGGTCGGTTCCCTTCTCGAGCAGTCTCGCCAGGAGATAACCGGCAAAGAGAATGACCAGCGCGCCGAAAAGCGCGGGAACGTAACGATAGAGCTGCTCGAAACTTCCCTGCAGCCTCTCGCCGAACGTGAGTGTCATCGTGGTGTCCACTAGAACCTCACATTGAGTAGGGAGTGATTCCCTGGTGTGCGGGCGGCCAACAGTGCGATGCTCACCGGGTTGAAAGTTACACGAAAGCGGGGAGGTCCGGCGTCAGACGGCGGGTCCAGGTAGCGTTCGGTGACGATGATCCCGAGTAGGCCTCCGGCGGCGGCTGCCCCCAGCACGAGGTGCGGATCCGGATTGTTGGTGTTGGTGAGCGATGCGATACCGGCTCCCATCAGTCCGCCGGCGATCGTACCGAGGACTACGCGTCCTCCGTCAGTCCGGCTGTGATCGAAGCGCTGAACCAGGAAACGGTCGCCAGCGATGATCCCAAGCACTCCGCCCGTCGTCAAAGAGGCGGCGATCGTCCGTCCACTGCTTTTGTCGCCGAGAAA
>DATHGO010000392.1:0-5263 GCA_035317585.1 Gemmatimonadaceae bacterium
GCGTCGCTCGACGCGGTGTTCCTCGTTGCCACCGTTGTGTGCGCGATTGGATTTGTCCTCGTCTGGTTCCTTCCTGAGCGCCCGCTTCGAGCAACCGTCGCAGCGTCGGCACGAGATGCGGGAAACGAGGCCGGGGAGGCGTTTGCCCGCCCATCGGACGAGGACGCCGTCGCCGCACATTTGTACGCTGCCCTCTCGTCGCTCGCTGATCGTGATGTGCAGCGCGCGCACATCGCGATGATTGTCGCGCGTGCTGGAGAAACGCTCAGTCCGCTCGCGGCCTGGCTCCTTGTACTGGTCGAGCGGGAACCAAGGGTTTCACCATTCGAGCTCGCGCGCAGCCGCGGAATCCCACCCGAGCGAGCGCAGGCAGCTCTCGAGGAGCTGCGAAGGCGCGGGCTGCTCACGATCCCGCGCGTTGATTCGACAACGCATTCGGAGCTCACCTCCTCCGGATGCCAGGTGCTCGAGCGGCTCGTCTTGGCTCGACGCATCCACCTGGCAGAGTTGGCCGAAGAATGGGATCCAACCCACCAGGCCGACGCCGGCGCCTACCTGCGGAACGCTGTGCGGGATCTTGTGCCCGACGTGAAGCCCGTCGGCTGAACTACAACTGTAACTGCAACTGAACATGCCGCCCGCTGCCAGCTGATTGCTGCCAGCCTCCGGCTGCAAACTGTCGGGACGCCATGAAGTGGCGGGATGGCACAGGCTGTTGATGTGCCCGGATCCGCGTTACTAACGTCCCGACGTAGCGAAGCTCGCAGCTATCAGCGTCGGTCAGCTGGAAGCGGGCGGCATGTTCAGTTGCAGTTGCAGTTTCAGTTCTGGAGCACTACCTCTTGGCGAGTTCCCTCACTGTCGCCGCGAGCGACTGTACCCGCGTCGGATCCGACGCCGTGCGAGCATCCTGATCCAGCCGGTTTGCCAGCTGCGTCAGTGCCGCTCGCTCGCCAGTGCCTTTCAGTTTCTCCGCGCGAGCGAGATCGCGCGCGATGGCGGAAGATCGATCGGATGAGATTCCCTTGTCCCTCACGAGCTGATCGAGATACGCCCGTGCTACCACGTAGCTCGCTGGCCACACCAGCTTCGGCTGATTCTGCGGATTGAACACGTCGAAGCGCACCAGCTTTGCCGCGTCGATCTCGTTCTGCGACAGCTGGTCACTCGGCTTGAGATCGAGCACATCGAGGCCACGATCGATTTCCGAGGCGTAGATGTGGCCGTTGTACCAGTACGTTCCCCAGTCGCCACCCAGCAGCAGCTTGGTCGAATCCATCGGTCCACGGTCGAAGAACGCGATCTCCGTCGCGTGTGCGGGGTCCGTGAAATCGAACACGGAGACGCCCCCCTGGTACCAGGCCTGGGCCATGATGTCGCGCCCCGGGACGGGAATGAGCGAGCCGTTGTGAGCCACGCAATTTTCCTGGTCGGTCTGCGCCACCGGAAGCTTGTAGTGGCCGGCCGCAGTCATCTTGTCGCCCGCCCGGTAGAAGATCGCGTCCGCGCCCCACGTGATTTTATCGGTTGGGCGACACCGTGGCGCCATACCGCCGCCCCATTCGTCGCTGAACAGCACCTTCGTCCCGTCATTATTGAACGTCGCTGAATGCCAGTACGCAAAGTTCGGATCGATCACGGCGGCGATTCGTTTTGGATGCACCGGGTCGTGTATGTCGAGCAGGATGCCGTTCCCCGAGCAAGCGCCAGCCGCGAGTCCGATAGCCGAGTAGACCGTGATGTCGTGGCACATATTCGTCTGCGTGGTGGTCTGCGTCCCAGCCCCGTGCGCACCGCCCAGCCACAGTCCCGCGATTGCGCCCGCGGAGTCCGCGAAAATTCGTGGAGAGTTGACTACCCGAGCGTTCTGCGGAGCGGCGACCGGCACCTTGATGATGTCGATGCGGAACAGCGATGTAGTCGTATCTGACAGCGATGCGCCGCGGGCGCACCCGGCCAGCTCGGAGCCCGATCGAACCACGCTGGTACCAGAGACGTAGATGTACACATTGTCCGGATCATTCGGATCGATCACCAGGGTGTGCGTGTGCGATCCGCGGCAGGTCTGTACTGCGGCCACCTGCTTCGGATGATCGAGGTCGCTGATGTCGAAGATGCGGACGCCTCGAAAACGCTCGGCGCTGACGGTGTCGGTCACTCCCTGGGCGCCGCAGTCCAGACGCCCACGCGTCTCTTCCACAGAAAAGAACAGCAGATTCTTGTAAATGGAGGGATCGCCCTGACCACCGGGGCACACGAATGATGTGCGGAGAGTCGGGCTCTTCGGATTGGAAATGTCCCATACCTGGAATCCATTAAATCCGCCCTGGAACACCAGATCTCCCTTGAACGCGAGGTCGCCGTTGAGGAAGGCGAAGTCGCCGAGATTCTGCGCGTTCCCGAAGTTCTGCGGCCTCGCGCCGTGGCCAACCAGCTCCAGATTGCGGGCAACTTCGGCGGCATCCTGGTAGCCGGCGCGAAGTCCGATGCGGGGGTCATCGTGGCTGATGGCAACGCTATCGCCCTGCGCTCCCGCGGTCACCGCGAGAAGCGACCCGGCAAGTACCAACAGATGCCGGAGTCGAATGATGCTCCATCGAGTGGGCGAAGGCGGGACCGTAGATCTCGGTGTCATTTACGTTCTCTCTGGGTGGGGGTATGGTGCTTCAGATTGGATGTGCTCAACGGTGCGTCGTTACGCCAGTGGGAGCCAGTGCATCGAGAAGCGCGGTCATCCGCGCAATCTCGGCGCGTTGATCGGAATCCACTTCGGACGCGAAACGAAACACTTCCGCCTCCTGCGCGGAGCCGGTGGTGCCGAGCAGGCTGGCGACCATCACCAGCGCGCCCTCGTGATGGCGGATCATGTCCTTGAGGAAGAGTCTGTCAAACTCGTCGCCGTTCGTCCTGGCCAGCTCGGCGAGCTGCTCGGTGGTGAGCATTCCGGGCATGAGCGTGTCCGACATCGCCATACCTGGCATGTTCATGGAGTGATCGGCCGCCGCCTGATGATCGTGCATGGCGTCATTGGGGGGAACCTGCCGATGACGGTCCTTCAGCCACTGCTTCATCATCGCGATCTCATCCTTTTGTGAGACCTCGATGCGCTGGCCGAGGGATCGGATGTCCTGGCGGGACGTGCGAGCTGGGATGAGCGCCGTCATCGCCAGCGCCTGCGCGTGGTGCCCGATCATCCCCTGCATGAAGCGCACGTCCGCTGCCGTATAGCGTGGCGCGTTCTGCGCCGATGCCGTCGCGGTCGCGATCAGTGCGAGCGCAAGAACGATTGGGATAGCTCTGAACGATTCATTCATGAGTTCTTGATTGGAACGTATTCCCCCGCCGGTTTGTTGCAACCTCGCGACGGCGCTGTAATCCGGGCGTCAGCTAGCGGTTTTTGCTTTCGATTCGTTCGAGCGCCCAGGCGGCGTGCTCAGCAACGAGCGGCTCCGGATCGTCGAGCGCCGCGATGAGCGTGGCCGTGTCGTCAGCCGTTCCGACGTTGCCGAGAACTGTTGCCGCGTTGCGCGCGAGTCCGCGCCGCTTCGCCCGCTTCATTGGTGATCCCTTGAAATCTCCGCGGAAGGAGTCGTCATCCATCGACAGAATCCTCCTCGCAATCGCTCGCGCGTCGCCGTTGAGAACATCGCGCGGGCGGAACGCGTCTTCGCGAACATCCCGGGAAAATCGGACGTTCCATGGACAAACATCCTGGCAGATGTCGCAACCGTAGATGAGACCGCCGATCAGCGCTCGCTGCTCCGGCGGAATCGCGCCCTTCGCCTCGATGGTGAGGTAGGAGATGCACTTGGTGGCGTTGAGCACGCCCGGCCCCGCGAACGCGTCGGTCGGGCAGGCGTCCAGACAGCGAGTGCAGCTTCCGCATCGATCCGCGTCGAATGGCGCGTCGGACACGAGATCGAGCTCGACGAGGAGCACGCCGATGAAAAAGAACGACCCAATGCCCGGATTGATCAGGTTCGTGTTCTTCCCGAACCATCCGAGCCCCGCGCGACGCGCGAGATCGCGCTCGAGAATAGGCCCGGTGTCGACATAAGCCTTGCCACAAACCGATCGGCAAACCTCCAACTCGAGCCAGCGATGAAGCTCGTCGAGCCTGGCCGTCATGACATCGTGGTAGTCGTCCCCCCGGGCGTAACGGGCGACGGGCCCGCTCGGCTCACGACCGCCGTAGCTCAAGCCGACCACGATAGCGCTGGTGGCGCCCGCAACGGGAAGCCTCGAGTCGCGCCGTTTCTCCGCCCCGCGCGCGAGATAATCCATCTCGCCCGCGTAGCCATGCTCGATCCATGAGTCGAACGTGTCCGCTGTTTCCATGGGGCCGAGTGAGGTGATACCGACAAGATCGAAGCCGAGTCCGTACGCCTGCGCCTTCAGCAACTGTTCCAGGGACAAAACCTCAGCGATTTGGGCAATCACTCGTTTACACTCGCCCAACGGGCATAGCGCTCGACGTCGGTGACGGAAGGCACGGCATCGTAGTCACCATAAGCGGTGTACATACGCCAGCGGAGATACGTGGGATCGGGCAACGGAAGAAACGGAAACTGCCGGTACCAGCTGTTGGATCTGAATCGCCAGGTGATCCGAACAAGATCGAGCGCGAGTCGCGGACGGCGTGTTGCCCGCAACGCCAATCGCAACGCGAGTCGTAGCCATGGCATGACACTCCTAATATATAGAAGGGGTCATGCCTCACTCGGACACCCACGTGGTGGGACTCATCTCCGATACGCACGGACTGATTCGTCCGCGCGTTCACGACGCGCTGACGGGAGTAGAGCTGATTCTTCACGCTGGTGATGTGGGTGGCTCCGCGATTCTCGACGAGCTGCGTCTGATTGCGCCGGTCAGGGCGGTGTTCGGCAACACGGATCCGCCGGGCGAGCCGGGGCTCGAGGACGAGATCGCCATCGAGGTCGGCGGATTGCGCGTTCACGTCAGTCACGGGCACGAGGTCGGCAGTCCCACGCCGGCGAAGCTGGCCGCGCGCTACGATGCAGATGTGGTCATTTACGGCCACACTCACCGACCGCTCGTCACCCGGCACGATGGAAGACTGTTCGTCAATCCCGGAGCCGCGGGCCCGAAGCGATTCGATATCTCGCCGAACGTCGGAAGATTGATCATCGCGAACGGAAAGGCGGAGGTGGAGATCGTTGACGTCGCTTGAGCTGATGACGGAAGAAGTGCAGGTGTGGGTGGCGTCGCTCGACGTGACCGATGAGCGCTATGCCACCCT